>CAZJJQ010000241.1:0-6316 GCA_964546345.1 uncultured Planctomycetales bacterium | reverse complement strand
GCGGCGGCGGGGGTGGGGACGTCCGCGCGGAGGAGGCCGGTCGCGAGCCCGGCCGCGGCGGCGAGCCAGAGGGCGAGGGGCTTCGCGGTCGGGAGCACGGCGTCAGTCCTGCAGCAGGACGAACTTGCCCTGCTTCACGCGGGCGAGGGGGGGCGTGCGCTTGTCGCCTCCCACGTTGTCGAAGGTGATGGGCCCGGTGACGCCGGGGAAGTCGGTCGTCAGCGCGAGGGCGTCGCGGACCCGGGCCCGGTTCTGGCCGCCCTTGCTCACGGCGGTCAGGAGGACGTTCATCGCGTCGTAGCCGTGGGCGCCGAACGAGTCGGGTGGGTGGCCGTAGGCGGTCTCGAACGCCTTCACGAAGGCCACGTTCGCGGGGTCCTTCGAGTCCACGTCGTAGGGATAGGTGGCGACCACCCCCTCCGCGGCCGGCCCCGCGAGGTCGAGGAACGCCTGCGAGACGAAACCGTCGCCGCCCACGAGCTCGACCGGCAGGTTCATGGCCCGGGCCTGCACGACGATGGCCGAGATCTCGCGGTAGAGGCCCCAGAGGACCAGGGCCTCCGCGCCGCTCTCCTTCACCTTCGAGAGCTGCGCGGTGAAGTCCTTGTCCCCGGCGTTGAAGGAGAGGTCGTAGAGGACCGGATGGCCCAGCCGCCGTGCGATGTTGCGGATCTCCTGGATCCCCTGGCGCCCGTACTTGTTGTTGAACCACATCGTGCACACCTTCGTGTACTTCTTCGTCTCGAAGACGTACCTGGCGAGCGCACGGCCCTGCGGCTGGTCGTCCACCAGGCAGCGGAAGGCCCACGGGATCGAGTGCTGCAGGATGGTGGGGTCCGTGGACACCGACGTCAGGAACGGCGTCTCGGTCTTGAGCGCGATGCGGGCGAGCACGTGGGTGTTCCCGGAGTGGACGGTCCCGAGGATCGCCACGACCCGGTCGTCGTGGATGAGGCCCACGGCCCCGTTCGCGGCGTCGCCCATGGTGCCCTTGTCGTCGCGGGAGAACAGCCGGATCGGCTTGCCGGCGATGCCGCCCTTCGCGTTCCACTCCCGCACGGAGAGCTCCGCGCCCCGCTGCATCTCGATGCCGTAGGCCTTCGCCGGCCCGTCGAGGGGGGCGAGGAGGCCCATGCGGATCTCCGCGTCCTCCTCGAGCTCCTTCAGCGCACGCCCGGGCCCGTTGTACGGATTCGGGGTCGTGAAGAAGAGGCGCTCGGGCTTGGCGTAGTGGAGGAACGGCATCGCATACTCGGGGATCCCGTCCAGCGGGGCGCCGCGGCTGGGCGGGGCCCCGGGCGTGTCCCCGCCCGAGCCGCGGGCGACGCGGAGGTCGGGGACGAGCATCGTGCCGGTCGCCGCGACCGCGAGGATCGCGCCGCCCACCGCCATCGTGATCGAGCGCCTCACTTCGTCCCCCTCTCTGCCGTCTCGACCGGCGACGGACCGTTGCGGAAGCCGTGCGCGAGCCCCCCGGAGGTGCCCACCCACACGTCGCGACCGTCGAAGTCCACCGACCAGCAGAAGCGCTCCGGCAGGCTCGTGGCGGTCGAGAAGACCTGGGGTGTCCCGCCCTCGGCCGGCGTGATCACGATCTCCCCGCCCTTCGCGGCCGGCCGGTACGTCACCCAGCGCGCGCCGTCGAACTGCGACAGGCCTTTGTCGGTGCAGGGCCAGAACTCGGGGCCGTGGGCGCGTCCCCCGCTCAGGAAGGAGGAGGCGATGCCCGAGTCCTCGGCGACCCAGGTCTTCCAGTTCCGCCCGTCGTAGCGGGACAGCCCGATGTAGGACATGGCCCAGAGGGCGCCCCGATCGGCCGACACGCCGACGACCACGTCCGACAGGAGCCCGTCCTCCTTGAAGAGGTCGAACCGCATGTCGCGGTCCGGGTCGTTGTAGAGGTTCCAGTGTCCCGTCGCGAGGTCGTGCTCGAGGACGCCGGAGCCCCAGATCGCGCAGAAGACCTTGCCCTCGCCTTCGCAGAGCGAGTAGCACCAGATCTCCTTCA
The DNA here is from genome assembly GCA_964546345.1 of uncultured Planctomycetales bacterium. GTDB lineage: Bacteria > Planctomycetota > PLA2 > PLA2 > JAEUHO01 > JAYTCP01. The sequence goes on along the minus strand of CAZJJQ010000241.1, from coordinate 4,308 downwards.
TGGGGGAGTTCTTCTCGGTCCACGTCTGCCAGGCGCCGGTCGTGCCGTCCCGGCGGGAGAGGCCCGCGGCCGTCGCGCACCAGAGGTTGCCGTGCTCGGCGAGCACCGAGTAGACGACGTCGTTCACCAGCCCGTCCTTCGACTGGTGGATGGGGGTGGCCTTCCCATCGCGGATCTCGGTGACGCCGCGCATCGTCCCGGCGTAGACCGTGCCGGAGAGGGTGTCGCGGCACAGGGAGATCACGACGGGGAAGGAGAGTCCGTCGGCCTCCGTGTACGTCCGGACGACCTTCCCGTCGCGCAGGAGCGACAGCCCCTTCTCCGTCCCGGCCCAGACGCCTTCCGGCGCCACGAGCACGGCGAACACGCGGTCGTCCGGGAGGCCCTGCGCCTTCCCGAAGGTCTCCCACCGCGTGATGACCCCCGGCGGCGGGCGCTCCGCCCCGCCCGGCCGCGTCGCCGCGAACACGCCCGCGGCGACCACGGCCCCCACGAGCGCGAACGTCACCACGTTCCTCATCGCACGACCTCCTCCTCGGGCTCCAACGTCTTCGCCACGGACGGAATCGCCTCGACGAGGCGACGGAGCGTGGACGGGTGGATGCATTGGTCCCCGTCGCACAACGCGTCCTCGGGACGGGCCCCCTCCGGCATCACCTCGATGATCAGGCCGTGGGCGCCGTACGCGATGCCGGCGAGGCTCGCCCGCGCCACCATCGACGCCACCCCGGTCCCGTGGCTCGGGTCCACGATGACCGGCAGCGTGCTGCGCTCGATCGCGGCGGGGACCACGTTGAGGTCCAGCGTGCACCGGTCGTACTCGCCGTTCCCGAGGCCGCGGATCCCCCGTTCGCACAGCAGGATCCTCGAATTGCCTCCGCGGGCGACGTACTCCGCCGAGCAGAGCCACTCCTCGAGGGTCGCGGACATGCCCCGCTTGAGGAGCACGGGCAGCCCGGAGCGCCCGGCCTCCACCAGCAGCGGGTAGTTCTGCATGTTGCGCGAGCCGATCTGGAGCACGTCCGCGTAGCGCGCCACGAGGGGCACCAGGCGGACGTCGATCACCTCCGTCACGACGGGGAGGCCCGAGACGCGGCGCGCCTCCGAGAGGATCCTCAGACCCTCCTCGCCGAGGCCCTGGAACGAGTAGGCCGAGGTGCGCGGCTTGTAGGCGCCGCCGCGGAGCAGGTCGGCCCCGGCCTCGGCGCAGGCCTTCGCGACCGTGATCGTCTGCTCGGCGGTCTCGACCGCGCAAGGGCCGGCGATCACGATCGGACGGGGCCCTCCCACGAGGACGGAGCCGATGCGGAAGGGACGGACCCTCGAGGTGCCGCGCAGCTCGGGGTCGCGTCCGCGGCTGATCGTGCGCCAGCCGGAGTCCTGGAACGGGAAGGCCTGGATCATCGAAGGCTCACTTGACGCCGGAGGACGCGGGGGCCGGCTCGTCCACGTGGACGACGCGGTCGGGCGCGACCTTCGTGAGGGTCTGCCGGGTGCCGGAGGGCCAGAGGATCTCGACGTCCACCGGCGTCGCGTCCGCGCCGAGCCCGAAGTGGGGGCGCGGATCCGAGGTGGACAGGTACCCGCTGCCGGCGCGCACCTCGTCGAGCTGGGCGCCCGACGCGTTGCGCACCTGGACGCGGGCGCCGATCGCGGCGCGCGTGCTCTTGCGTGCGAGCCCGAGCGACGGATCCCCGCGCAGGTCGAACGCGATCCAGTGGCGACTCGGGTCGCGCCGGTTGCGGAGCACCACCGGGCGGCCGCCGACCGTCGTCATGACGACGTCCACGTCGCCGTCGCCGTCGAGGTCGCCCGCCGCGGCGCCCCGTCCGACCGCCTTGCGCAGGAAGAACTCGCCGGCGGCGCGCGAGACGTCCTCGAACGTGCCGTCGCCGCGGTTGCGGAGGCACATGGAAGGCTCTCCGAACAGGTGGTGGTCGTTGCCGCTCGAGCGGAACAGGTCCACCCACCCGTCGTCGTCCGCGTCCAGGAAGAGGCCGCCCCAGCCGACGCTCTGCCCGCCCGCCTGCGCGACCTTGGCTTCGGCCGAACGGTCCCGGAACGCGACGAGGCCCTTCCCCCCGGCGCCCGTGCCCCGGTTCGTGTACAGGCACGAGAACGCGGTGTCCGGGACGAACAGGTCGAGCCAGCCGTTGCGGTCGTAGTCGGCCGCCGCCGGCCCCATGGCCGCCGTGGACTCGCCGTTGAGGCCGTAGGCCGTGCCGTTCTCGACGGCCACGTTGCGGAAGGTGCCGTCGCCCTGGTTCTTCCAGAAGTAGTTCTCCATGGCGTCGTTCGCGACGAACACGTCGGGGAGCCCGTCCGCGTCGAAATCGCCGGCGATCGCGCTCATGCCGCGCCCGCCGGGGGCCAGGACGCCCGCCGCCTTCGTCACGTCCTCGAAGGTGCCGTCGCCGCGGTTCCGGTAGAGGACGTCCGCCGCACCGGCGTAGGACAGCGGCCCCGGGAAGCCCTCGGGCGCGTAGAACACCTGGTAGGAGGGGTCGAACGTCAGGTAGTCCACGACGTAGAGATCGAGGTGCCCGTCGAGGTCGTAGTCGAGCCACACGGCGTGCGCGCTCCAGGCCGACCCCGCGACCCCGGCCTTCGCCGCCACGTCGGTGAACGTGCCGTCCCCGTTGTTGCGGTACAGCGCGTTCGCGCGGTAGTTGCACACGTACAGGTCGGTCCGCCCGTCCCCGTCGTAGTCGGCCGCCGCGACGCCGAACCCATAGGCGCCTTCGTTGCCCACGCCGGCCTTTCCGGTCACGTCCTCGAAGCGCCCGTCGCCGAGGTTGTGCCAGAGAGCGGCCCGCGGAGGCGCGCCGGTCGGGGTCTCCGTGCCCGTGACCTCGCGGTCGAAGCCTCCGTTGACGAAGTAGAGGTCCAGGCGGCCGTCCCCGTCGTAGTCGAGCATCGCCACGCCTGCGCCGACGGACTTCACGATGTTGTCGAAGGAGGTGCCGCCGAACGTGTGGCTGAACGTGATGCCGGACGCGGCCGTCGCGTCCTCGAAGCGGATCGAGCCGTCGCCGGCCGCCTCCGGGGCGGGGCCGCCGCTCCCGGCCGGGGCGCGGGGCGCCTCGCGGTCGCCGCCGCCGACGAGCAGGACCGCGGCCAGGAGCGTCGCCCATCGCCCACGTCGCGTCGCCATCGGGACCGTGTCCATGCGTGGGTCATCCTCGGGGGGCGCGAAGGGGAGTCCGTCGTCCGCGCCATGGGCCAAAACGCGCGATTCGCGACCTTCTTCCCCCGATTCCTCGTCCCGTCATCCCTCCGTGTCGCGTGCGTGATGCATCGCGACATCCATGATGCATCCTTCGCGTCGCGTGCAACGTCCGTCGTCGCGGGCGTCCCGCCCGGCGCCCCCGCCGTGCGCGGCCCCGCGTCAGCGCGGAGGAGCCCCCGACGCCTTCGCGGCCCGCAGCCGCCCGGCCTCGGCCCGCAGCTCGATCAGGCTCGACTTCAGCTTCTCCCGCTCGGTCCACCGGATCAGGTTCGGGTCGGTGTGGTAGGCCGCGCGCCACAGGCCTGGGAACTGGAACATGAACATGTCGTAGTAGAGCCGCTCCGCGCGCGAGGAGCCTTCGTCGTAGATCTGCTTCCCGCCGAGCACCAGGGCCCCCTGGGACAGCGGGTTCTCCGTCCGGTCCTTCGGCGCCGGGACGAGCAGGCCCTCCGCGTCGAGGTCCCGCACGATCTGGGCCGCCTCCTCGCAGAGCAGCAGCGCGTCGAAGCGCGCCTCGTCGGCCGCGTCCAGGGTCTCCTTGGCGAGCCGCGTGCCGTGGCACCGCGCGCACACCGCCACCATCTCGCCCCGCGCCTTGTCGTGGGCCTCGCGGGACAGCAGGGGCACGAGCGTCGGCTCGCGTCGGGCCGGGCGCGCGACGACCGACGCGGTGATCCCCGCCCCGTCGTCGTGCGTGCCTCCCGGCATGTGGCAGGTGGCGCACGACGGTGCGACCGACGACGCGGGATCGCGCTTCCACAGCACGCCGTGTTTGTCCTGGGCCCACGCCGCCGTCTGCGGGTGGTCCGGGCCGCTGTGGCAGCGCGCGCAGATCCCCGGGTCGCCCGCCACCCCCTTCGTCGCGGCGTGGCTCGCGTGGCACGACGCGCATCGTCCGACGCTTCCGTCGGCGTTCTGGCGCTGCACGTCGTGACAGCCGTTCGTGGCCTGGCACCCGCCCACGACGACGGCGTGGGCCACCAGCGTCTCCGCCATCGCGCCCTGCTTGAGCAGCTTCCCGTGCCGGCTGCGCCTGAACTCGTCGTAGCGCGCCCCGTGACAGCCGCCGCACTTCGCCG
>CAZJJQ010000240.1:0-6332 GCA_964546345.1 uncultured Planctomycetales bacterium | reverse complement strand
AAGCGGCCCTTCAGACCGATGCGCGCGCGCGGCTCGCCGAGTGGACCGCGGTGGACTTGAAGACCTCGTTCGCCGAGTGGTACCAGCGCTATCAGTACAGCCCCGAGTTCCAGGCGAAGATCGTGGATCTCGTGCTGAAGCTCGGGGCGAGCGACGGGGCGGTCATCCAGGCCGCGTCGAACGAGCTCCTGACCATCGGCGCGCCGGCGATCCCGGCGCTGCGCCAGCACGTCGAGAGCGCGAACTGGCAGCTGCGAGGGCGGGTCGTCTCGACGCTCCTCCTGCTCGGCGTCGTGCCGGGCATGGGCCTGCTCCGCGAAACGGGGATGTGGCAGAGCGACCCCCGGGCGTGGGTGACCCTCGCGCGGGCGGGGGCGGAGGCCCGTGCGCGACTGCAGGGGGAGGCGAAGGCCGACCAGCCCTTCGATCAGGGCATGCTCGCGCTGCTCGAGGGACCCTTGGCGCTCCTGCGCTGGGCGAGCGCCCCGGGGGCACCGCCCGTGGCGGAGCTGTTCCTGGCGCGGGCCCTGACCCTGAAGGAGGGGGACGCGGAGGCGGCCGAGGCGACCCCGCTCCTCCGCGCGCTCGCGGAGGACCCGGCGCGCGTGGAGGGTCTCCGGACGACGGCCGTGTCCCACCTCCTCTCGATGAAGAGAGTGGACACCGCGCTCGCCGAGCGTTGGGCGAGCGGCGAAGACGCGCTGTTGCGCAGGACCGGCCTGAACCTCCTCATCCAGGGGGCTCCGGCCAGCCCGGACGCGTGGGCCGCCCTGCGGCGCGTCGGGAAGCGTTCGGCCGGCTGGGACAAGGACGCCCCGAGGCCGGCGGCGCTGGAGGCGCTCCTCGTAGGGGCGAAGATGGACCTCGACGGAGAGCCTCTGGACGGCCTCGCCGACGATCTGCTCCAGCTGTGGGGCGGAAGCGGGCTGCGTTCTCCTTCGACGCAGCCCGCCCGTGCGGTCCTGGCGCGGATGGTGGATCGGTCGCCGGATCGCCGTGTCGCCGTCGGTGTCCTCCAGACCTGGCTGGGGATCGGGAGGTTCACCTCCACGGATCTGGACCAGCTCGCGCGCTGGGCCCGCGTGGGTACGGAGGACGACGTGGGCCTCATGGCGGCCCAGGCGCTCGTCGCCGGCGGGCCGCAGGGGCAGGAACGGGCGCTGGCCTTGGTCGAGGACGCACGGACGGCACCCGCCGTCCGTCAACGGCTGTCGAGGTTCCTCCTCACCTCGAACGAGGGCGAGCGTCTCCTGGCCCAGCCTGCGCCGCGCCGCGCCCTACTCCAGGTGGTTCGTGAGGCCGAGCTGCAGAGTGACCCCATGGGCCCCGCAAGCCGCACGAGCCCCACGCGCCCCATGGGCTGGATGGACCCCCTGCTCACGGCCCTCCTGCGAGCGACCTCCGAGAGGCGACTCGCGGTCGCGCAGGAGTGGCTGTCGGACCCCATCGGCTTCCCCCGGGGGCTCCTGCCCGGGGCCGGGGCCGTCTGGAGCAACAGCATCGGCTTCCCGGCGGAGGAGTGGCGCCGCCTCCTCCGCACGCTGACTCCCGCCTGGCGCAAGGCCTGGGCCGCCTGGACGCCCGCTCAACGGGACGCCGCGCTGGAGGGCTTGTCGGCGCTGTTTCCCACGAGCGACCCGGAGCTCGAGCCGTTCCTGCGCGCCGCCGTGCGCGATCCGTCGAACGGGATCTCCGCGAAGTCCCGGGAGGCCCTCCTAGGCTACCTGGATCCCTTCGAGCTCGCCGACCTCCGCGCCACGTTCGACCTGAGCACACCCGCCGGCGTGGATGCCGCGATCGGGCTCGCCCTCCGCTCGCCGCTCCCCGGCTTCGAGTGGACCCCCGAGCTCTTCGAGGCGCTCCGGCTCGGCCTGCGTCCGGACGGGAACGACTTCTCGGCGCGTCTGCTCTTCAAGGCCTTCCGAGGCGACCCCCGCGTCCAGCGGCCCCTCGTCGAGGCGCTGCTCGCCCACTCCGTGGAGTCCCTGCAGGAGAGCGCGCTCGACATCCTCGCCGCGCGCGAGTCCACCCAGGACCTCCCTCTCTGGCTCAAGGCTCTCACGCTCCCCTCCGCCGACGTCCGCGCGAAAGCCGCCGCAGGCCTCGGTCGCATCGCGCACCCCGACGCGACGAAGGCTCTCGTCGCGGCGCTCGACGACCCGAACAGCCGCGTGCGGGACGCGGCCATCGCGTCGCTCGAGGCCATCCAGAAGGTCGAGGAGCTCAAGAAGGCGTGGCGCGAGAAGGTGCGGTGAGGCGCGCCGCCCGAAGCCCGTGCATCGCCTCCCGGGTCAGAACACTTCCGCGAAGGGCGCGAAGAGCGCGCGGGCCGCCGCCTCCATCTCGGCGCGCGACAGACTCGCGCGCAGCTCCTCGGCCGAGCCGGCCCTGGTCTTCCCGCGCGGGGAGACCTGGATCAGCACCTGGTGGACCCCGTCGTTGAACCAGACGTCGAGGCCGTGCGCCGTGGACCTCGAGGTCCCGCTTGCCGTCTTCGTCTCGACGAAGCTCTCCTTGTAGACGGCGATCGCCTTCCTCCCTCCGAGGTCGAGCTCGTCCACCTGGAACACCAGCGCCGGGTTCTCGAGATGGGCCGACGACAGCATCCGCTTCAGGTTCGGGTTCGCGCGCCACTCGGCGAGGTCCATCCTCGCGCAGAACGCGCAGGGCTCGATGATGACCGTCGCGGTCGGGCGGTAGCCCTGCGCGTTGGGCGTCGTGCCCTCGTACGTCATCATGGCGTTGCTCTTCGAGGCGCGCTCGCTCGTGCGCTGAAAGCCCGCGATCTCGGTCTTCGAGAGCTCGGCGAGCCGCTCGGGGGACAGGCGCGGCCGGGCCGGGATGTCGGGGGGCGGCGGGGCCCGGGACGCCTCCGGAGAGACCGCGCTCCCGCCGGGCGCCGGGGCGCCCGATGCGGGCGGGGGCGGGCGGCTCCGGGAGCCGGCATCGTCGCCGCAGGAGGGTAGCAGCAGCAGGGACAGGGCCCCGAGGATCGACGCCGCGCGCTTCATGGCCGCCTCCTTCCGATCACCTGGGCGCGATCCGGTCGAATCGATAGCCGCCCTGCGTCGGGCCGGAGGTCTGCCGGCCCGACGCGTCGAACCCGCGGTCCCACACCACGAGGCCCTTCGGCGTGACGGTCAGCTCCGACGTCGCGTACCCGGCGCCCGCGGCAGCGTCCGTGCACTGCCTGCCCGCCGTGCTCCCGGCGTACGTGTTCGCGTCCACCGCACGGAGCAGCACCGTGCACCCGCGCCGCTCCACGAGCCCCTCCGGCGCCACTCCGGAGAGCCGGCTCGGGTCCCTCCAGGCGCCTGCGACCTTGGCGGGGTCGTCCAGGTCGTACACGCGCATCTCGACGGTGCCGCCGACGAGCGCCCGAAGCGAGTGGATCCGCTGTCGAACGGGGCTCGACGGGCTGCTGGCGTGCGCCTGCTCGACGTAGAGCCACACCGCGTCGGCGCGATCTCCCCAGATCCGCACGACGCGGAGGAGCGCGTCGGGGCAGTCGGGATCGGTCCGCGCCTGGGCGGCGTTGGAGAAGGTGCCCGCCACCCAGTCGCCGAGGGGGCCGACGCTCGCGGCCGCGCCCGGGGGCGGGCGACTGTCGAGGGGGCGCCCCGTGGTCACGTCGAAGTGGTGCTTGACGCCGTCCAGGGTGACGACGAGGAAGTGCCCGTCCGCATCGATCCCCTCCCCCTCCCGCCACGCGAGGTGCGAAGCCGTCCTCCGCAGGATCGATCGATCCGGCACGACGTCGTGGAGCGTCAGCGCCGCGACGACCTCTCCACGGCGCACGAAGCGCACCACGATCAGGTCGTCGGCGACGTTCGCGGGCAGCAGGTTGAGCCCCTCGAACCCGAGGACGAGGTGCTCCCCGTCGTCGGCGGGGTAGATCGCGCGGTACCAGCCGTTCATCGCCCACAGTCGCGTCCGCGTCCCGTCGGCACCCACGCGGTACGTCGTCGTCAGGCCCGGGCCCGGATCGCTCTCGACCTCGATGGCCCGGCTGGGCGAGCGCGCGACGTGTTTCGCGGGCGGGGGCAGCGGCGTGTCGGCGTGGACCCGCTGCGCCGCGAAGAGGCATCCGAACGTCACCGCGAGGAGGGGGAGGAGTCGCATGGGGGCGTGCTCCGGCGGGGCCCTGATCGTACGCCTTCGCAGGCCCGCGGCGGTGCGCGGGCGGCAGTGCCTCCCACGCGGGATGCCCTGCCCCGGCGCACCCGGCAGGCGGGAAGCGGCGGGCGGATTGAAACGCGCGGCTGCATCTGCCGCCGACATGCGGAAGGGTCGTGGCCGTCGATCCCTCGTCCGCGGTGGACGGCCTCCCCGACCCTCAGACGACCCCACGAGCCCTCGGAGGAGATCCCATGTTCCACGTTCCCTCGACCGGGCAGCCCCGGCGCCTTTCGCCCCGGCGCGTGAGCGTCGCCCTGGTCCTCGGGGCGCTCGCCGGCTGCTCGGTACGGGCGCCGCGCGTGACGCGGACGACGGAGAGCGGTCCCGACGCCGCCAACGGTCGCCCCGGCATCTACTACGCCCTCCCTCGTACGGTGCTCCAGGCGCGCATCGCCGTGACCCGGACCGACACGGTGCTCACGCCCCTCGGGATGGCGGTGGCGGGGTACGAGGAAGCGACCCTGCGCCCGCGGAAGGTCGCCCTCGAGGACGCGAAGGAGAAGGTCAAGAAGGCCGCGAAGGCCCTGGAGTCCCTGGATCCGAAGGCCTCGGAGACGGACAAGGCTGAGAAGCAGAAGAAGTACGCGGAGGCGTTGAAGGCGCAGTCCGACGCACTGAAGGAGCTGCTGGAGGGAACGTCGGAGGACAAGGACGTCGGTGGCTGGTCGCTGCGGCAGCTCGGGATCGACCTCACGGCACTGATCGGGGGGCGCACGCGCTTCGCCATCCAGGAGGCCAAGCTCGGCATGCGCGCCGAGGCGGATCCGAAGCAGGTCTTCCATGTCGCCCTCGACGGGGGGGCGCTCGAGGAGCGGTCGATGACGCTCCTGATGTCGGAGCTGGGGCTGCTCTCTGGCGCGAAGTTCGAGGTCACGGACAAGACCCCCGAGGTCGCGGTCAAGGTGATCAAGTCCGCGGGGAGCCTGGTCGGGACGATCATCAAGGGCGCCGTCGCGCCCGCAGCGAAGTCGCAGGCCGTGAAGGATGTGGACGGGCACGCCGTGCTTCCGGTGCGTGCCCTGGAGCTGGCGCAGTGGCTCGCGACGCTGCATGAGGAGCGCCGGGCGTTCCTGAAGGCCTCGAGCGGCTCCAACCTGACGGACGTGTCGAAGGACACTTGGTTGGAGGTCCTGGCCGAGTACAAGCGGCGGGAGGCGGACATCCTCGAGCAGTTCCGCACCACCGAGAAGGTCGAGGGGACCATCGTGGTCGAGTGGCGTCCGTCCGAGTGCGAGGGGTGCGGGCGCGTCCTCCCCATCCTCTGGTTCTCCGAGACGAAGGGCCTGCAGGCGCTCCTCCCGGGCGTGGACGTGCCGCAGGAATTGGCGGACGCCGGGCACCCCGGCGTCCCGTCGAAGGACGCGAAGCCCATCGGCCTGCAGCTCGAGATCGACCCGAGGGAGCAGATGGCCGCATCGATCCCCTCCGAGCCCGCGGGGCTCCCGGGGGAACGGAGCCTGCACTACCGCATCCCGGCGGTGGCGCGGGTGCGTATCGGCGAGATGAAGGGCAGCATCCTGAGCGCTCCGTTGGCCTCCGAGCTGGTCTCCGTCGCCCAGCTGGGCGTGGTCGGTGCCCTGCCGACGCGGGTATCCGGCTCGGGGCTGACCTACGACGCCGAGATCTACTCCGCCCTCGGGGCCCTCAAGAAGGTGGAGATCCGCACCAAGGCGGCCACGGGGGCCGGCGACGTGGCCGAGGCGGTCGGTGGCGCGGTCGAGACGGGCCTCAAGGCCGACGCGGCCCGGACGAACGCCCTGCGCGAGCCCTCGAACCTCACTCAGCTCGAGACCTACCGCAAGGAGCTGGAGGAGCAGAAGAAGATCCGCGATCTCGAGAACGAGCTCGGCATCACGCCGCCGACGCCGCCGACGCCGACCGGCCCGTGAGCACGCCACCTTCGTCCCGCCCATCCCCGATGCGGGGGAGATGCGCTCCCGACCGATCGGGCTCGATTTCGGAGGCTCGCGCAAGTCCGAGTGACGTAACCGAGGTGAGGGAAACGACCTGCGGCGGCGAGGAGATCGTATCTGGACCCCGATACCTCGACGAGCCGCCGCGCGGCACGAGCCCCGAAAGCGAGCCCGTACGTCCCGATGGCGATTTCTTCACAAGGGGCCTACGCCTGACTCCGGTGTCGGACGCAACTCGTA
>CAZJJQ010000239.1:6100-6375 GCA_964546345.1 uncultured Planctomycetales bacterium | reverse complement strand
CTCGAGGCCCACGGCTTCAAGGTCGCGCACCAGAAGCTCGACCCCTACATCAACGTGGACCCGGGCACCATGTCGCCGTACCAGCACGGCGAGGTCTACGTCACCGACGACGGCGCCGAGACCGACCTCGACCTGGGCCACTACGAGCGGTTCACCCACGCGCCGCTCAACAAGCACAGCAACTACACGACGGGGAAGATCTACCAGACGGTGATCGCGAAGGAGCGCCGGGGCGACTACCTCGGCAAGACCGTGCAGGTCATCCCGCACATCAC
>CAZJJQ010000239.1:0-6090 GCA_964546345.1 uncultured Planctomycetales bacterium | reverse complement strand
CCGACGAGATCAAGGCGGGCATCCGCCGCGGGCTCGGCGACGCGGACGTCCTCCTCTGCGAGATCGGCGGCACGGTCGGCGACATCGAGGGGCTGCCGTTCCTCGAGGCGATCCGCCAGTTCGCGCTCGAGGCCGGGCGCGAGAACACGGCGTTCGTGCACCTGACCCTCATCCCGTACCTGCGCGCGAGCGGCGAGCTCAAGACGAAGCCGAGCCAGCACAGCGTCCAGAAGCTGCGCGAGATCGGCATCCAGCCCGACGTGCTCGTCTGCCGCACCGAGATGCCCATCACCGAGGAGATGAAGGGGAAGCTCTCGCTGTTCTGCAACGTGCCGCTCAAGGGCGTGATCGAGGAGCAGGACGTCGCGGTCTCGATCTACGAGGTCCCCCAGATGCTGGCCGACCAGGGGGTGGACCGGCTGCTGCTCGAGCGTCTCGGGCTGCCGAACGGGACCCCCAAGCTCGACGACTACCTCTCGTTGCTCGACCGCATCCGCAACCCGCGCGGCCAGGTCGAGGTGGCGCTCGTGGGCAAGTACATCCAGCTGACCGACGCGTACAAGTCGGTCTACGAGTCGCTCACCCACGCGGGCTTCTCCTCCCAGGTGAAGGTGCGCGTGCGGCGCGTGCAGGCGGAGGACGTGCGCGCCGAGAACGTGGACGACCTGCTGTCGGGCGTGCACGGGGTGGTGGTGCCGGGCGGGTTCGGCGCGCGCGGCATCGAGGGCAAGATCGAGGCGATCCGGTGGGCCCGCGAGCACGGGGTCCCGTTCTTCGGCCTCTGCCTGGGCATGCAGTGCGCCACGATCGAGATCGCCCGCCACCTCGCCGGCCTCGAGGGCGCCCACTCGACCGAGTTCGACCCCGACACCCCGCATCCCGTGATCGACCTCATGGCCGACCAGCAGGGCCTCGAGAAGGGTGGCACCATGCGGCTGGGCGCCTACCGCTGCGCCCTGCGCGCGGGCACGCGCGCGAGGGCGGCCTACGCGGACGAGACGATCCACGAGCGTCACCGCCACCGGTACGAGTTCAACAACGACTACCGCGCGCGGCTCGAGGCCGCGGGCCTCGTCGTCGGCGGGACCAACCCCGAGCGCGACCTGGTCGAGATCATCGAGCTGCGCGACCACCCGTGGTTCGTCGGCGTGCAGTTCCACCCCGAGTTCAAGAGCCGCCCGACGGCCGCGCACCCGCTCTTCCGCGAGTTCATCGCCGCGGCGCTCAGGCACCAGGAGTCGGGGGTCGGGCAGACGGCCTGACGCTTCGGGAGGGATCGGCGACCATGGCGGACGAGCGGGCGGGCGGAACGAAGTCGGGGGCGGACGGCGCCGGGAGCGGGGGGGCGGCGGGGGCCGAGGCGCGTCCCGCGCCCGCGAGCTTCACGGTGCTCTGCGCGGGCATCGCGGCGCAGGTGCAGGTGGGCCTCGGCCTGCTCGCGCACCCGGTGACGGGCAAGACGGGCGTGGATCTCCCCACCGCGAAGCACGGGATCGACCTCCTCGAGATGCTCGAGGCGAAGTCGAAGGGCAACCTCGACGCGGGCGAGGCCGCGTTCCTCGGCGGGGCGCTCCGTCACCTGCGGATGGCGTTCGTGGAGGTGGCGAAGAAGTAGGGGGCGCGCCCTGCGCGCGGCGTGCGGGTGCCCGGGGCGTGGCAGCAGGGCGACCGGGGCGACGGGGGGTGCGGGCGACCCGGGCTCGGGTGGGTACACTCGCCCCCACGCGGCTCGGCGCAGCGGACGGGCCCGACGGTGGAGGCGGTCGATGACGCAGGCCGAGACCCAGCTCGCGGGCTACTTCGCGAGATACGAGCCGGCGAGGGCCACGCTCGGCAAGGCGGTCCGCGCCCGGCTGCGCGCCCGGCTGCCGGGGTTCACCGAGGTCGTCTACCTCTACGAGCGGCAAGGCTCGCTCGTGATCGCCTACTCCCCGACGGGACACGGCTACGAGGCTCCCTGCTCCCTCTCGGTGGAGGCGGAGGGGGTGAAGCTGTACTTCGGGCAGGGCGCGCTGCTGTCGAAGGCGGATCCGGGCAAGCTGCTTCAGGGGCGGGGCAAGACGGTCCGCTACGTCACCCTCGCCGACGCCGAGGAGCTCGACGGCCCCGCGATCGAGGCGCTCATGGTTGCGGCGCTCGCGCTCGTGAAGGTGCGGCCCGACCCGCACGCGAAGGGCGCGGTGACCTTCCGCGTGGAGGCACAGCGGGCGCGCGCCCGCCGGGCGGCGGCGGGCCGCTCGCGCAAGCCTCCGTACTGCTACTGCTCCCTCTCGGTGGAGGCGGAGGTGGTGAAGCTGTACTTCGGGCAGGGCGCGCTGCTGTCGAAGGCGGATCCGGGCAAGCTGCTTCAGGGGCGGGGCAAGACGGTCCGCTACGTCACCCTCGCCGACGCCGAGGCGCTCATGGTTGCGGCGCTCGCGCTCGTGAAGGGCGCGGCGACCTTCCGAGTAGCAGTACGGAGGCGGCGCAAAAACCTCTACTTTGGCGGGACGGGCGCTCCGGCTCGAACCGGTCTTCCACGCCAAAGTAGAGGTTCTTGCGCCGCCTCCGTACTGCTACTCGCTACACCCCGCCCTCGGCGGGACGGCCGCGGTAGGCGTCGTACCAGGCCCAGAACGCGTCGGCCAGCCGCGTGGTCGCGGTCCAGAGGGCCGCGTCGTCGGTGCCGTCCTTCTCCCGACCGTAGGCGTTGAGCGCATCGCCGAAGGCCGCACGGCCCTCGAGGAACCGCGGGACCACGTCGCGGCGGAGGTCGGCGGGAGGTTTCATGACGAGCAGGCCCTTCCCTTCCGCCAGCGCCTCGGGGTAGAGGGCCCGGGCCGCCTTCGCGTCGCCCGCCTCCCGCAGCCGGCCGAGCTTGACGAGCAGGCTGCGCATGCTCGCGAACTCGCCGGGGCTCGAGGAGGCGACGCCGCTGACGCGGGTGTCCTTCGGGGGCGTCGTGCTTCCGCACCCCGCCGTGGCGAGCGCCACGACGCCGAGCAGGAGGAGGGGGCGCGAGAGGGCGATGGATGCGGAGGAGCTGCGCACGGGGGCCTCCGGCCTACAGGGACGCGTCGTCGGCGCGCTTCCATCCGCGGATGCGCTCGCCGAGGTAGCCGAGCAGCTCGCGCTGGTGCACGCGCTCCTGCGACGTCGTGTCGCGGTCGCGGACGGTCACGGTGCCGTCCACCAGGCTCTGGCTGTCCACGGTGACGCCGTAGGGCATGCCCACCTCGTCCATGCGGGCGTAGCGCTTGCCCACGGTGGCGCCCTCGTCGTACAGGCAGCGGTACGTGTCGCGGAGCGACTCGTAGATCGCGCGTGCGAGCTCGGGCATCCCGTCCTTCTTGACGAGGGGGAACACGCCCACCTGCGTGGGGGCGAGCTTCGGGTGGAGGTGGAGGACGATGCGGGTCTCCCCGTTCGGCTTCACCTCCTCCTCGTACGCGTCGGCGAGCACGGCGAGGAAGCAGCGGTCCACGCCCACCGCGGGTTCCACGACGTAGGGGACGATCCACTGCTTGGTGGCCTCGTCGTGATAGGCGAGGCCCTTGCCGCTGCCGGCCTGGTGCGCCTTCAGGTCGAAGTCGCCCCGGGAGGCGACGCCCTCGACCTCCTTCCAGCCGAACGGGTAGAGGTACTCGATGTCCGAGCACGCCTTCGCGTAGTGGGCGAGCTCCTCCTTCGCGTGGTCGCGCAGGCGCAGGCGCGAGGCCCGCACCCCGAGGTCCTTCCACCACTGCAGGCGGTACTGCTTCCAGTGCTCGAACCAGGCGTCCTCGGTGCCCGGGACGCAGAAGAACTCGCACTCCATCTGCTCGAACTCGCGCATGCGGAAGAGCGTGTTGCGGACGACGATCTCGTTCCGGAACGACTTGCCCTGCTGCGCGATGCCGAACGGCACCTTGACGCGCGTGGTCTCGAGGACGTTCTTGAAGTTGACGAACATCCCCTGGGCGGTCTCGGGGCGCAGGTAGACGGTGGACGACGAGTCCTCCACCGGGCCCGCCTGCGTCCGAAACATCATGTTGAACTGCCGCGGGGCCGTGAGCTCGCCGCCGCACTCGCCCGGCTTCTTCGAGGGGCGCTCCGGGCACTGCGACTCGGCCACGAGGTCGGCGCGGAAGCGCGCCTTGCACTTCTTGCAGTCCACCATCGGGTCGTGGAAGTTCGTCGCGTGGCCCGAGACCTCCCAGACGCGGGAGGCCATGAGGATCGACGTCTCGATCCCGACCACGTCCTCGCGCCGGGTGACCATCGCCCGCCACCAGTCGTCGCGGATCTGCCGCTTGAGGGCGATGCCGACCGGACCGTAGTCGTAGCAGCCCGCGAGACCTCCGTAGATCTCCGACGAGGGGAACACGAACCCCCGGCGCTTGGTGAGGGCGACGACACGATCCATCAGGTCCGTCTCGGGCGGCATCCGGGCGATCTCCAACCGCGCGCGGGACTCGTGCGCGGGGAGTGATTCGACCACGGGGAGGGGGACCCGCCTACCGACGCCCGGCGCGTCGTGGCGCGCGTCGTCGCCGGGTCCCCCTCCCAGGCCTTCCCGGCCGCACGGCGCCGGCGGCTCGGGCTCATGTCGGACCCAGCCACGGCCGATCTGGACCCGGGGCGCGGTGTCCGCGGAGCGCGCGCGGTCCGGGTGGGAAACCCGTCGAAGCCGCGAAAGCCTACCCTTTCTATCGTGTGATATGGTCTTGTTTGTATACAACATATAGTATGACAAGTGAGCGCATACCGGGGGTGTTCCCCCTATTCCTAGGCGCCGATTGTGTCCGTGTCACCCCCCGGTGAATCGTCATAACACCTTGTCAACTATTGACTTTTGATCTTGCAGCCTCGAGCTCGGGGCGGTATGACTTCCTCTCGGGTATGGCAGGAACGTCTCGGACGTCGCCCTCGGCGGCGCCCAAGGCTTCCTGGCCTGGGTTTCCGACCAGACCAGAGCTCGCGTCCGCCGCTCGCTGCCTCGCGGAAGTCCGCCGGGCGGGGGGGGGTGGGGGCGGGAAGGACCGATGGGCGGGAGGCGGCACTACTCGATGGGCGAGATCGCGCTCGCGACCGGCCTGTCCCGGCAGACGCTCCACACGTACGCGTTGCTCGGGCTGATCCGGCCCGACGCCACGACGCCCGGTGGGCACCGCCTCTTCGCCGGCCGGATCTTCCGGCGCCTGGACCTGATCCGAGGCCTGAAGGCCGACCACACCCTGGCCGAGATCCGTGCTCTCCTTGCGGGCACGGGAGGGAGGTCCCGATGAGCGTCGAGCCCCGCCGATCCGACGAGGACATGACCCTCGTGTGGCAGGAGTTCAAGCGGACCGGGGACGGCGCGCTCCGCAACCGCCTCGTCGAGCGCTACCTCTACCTCGTCAAGGTCATCGGCAACCGCATCGCCGCCCGCCTACCCCGCTCCATCGACGTCCAGGACCTGCGGTCGGCGGGCATCTTCGGCCTCATCCGGGCCATCGAGAACTTCGACATCACCCGCGGCACCCGCTTCGAGTCCTACTGCGCCACCCGCGTCCACGGCGCGATCCTCGACGAGCTCCGCGCCCAGGACTGGGTCCCCCGCCTCGTCCGCAACCGCGCGGTCGAGTACCGCACGGCCTTCACGACGCTCCGCGCCCGGTTCGACCGGGACCCGAGCACGCGGGAGCTCGCCGAGCACACCGGCAAGACCGATCAGGAGGTCGAGGCGCTTCGCCGGGAGAGCAACCTGACCACGGTCTACACGCTCAGCCGCGACGACGAGTCGAGCGACGATCCAGGCCAGGTGCGCAAGCTCGACGTCCTCGTGGACCGCCAGAGCGAGGTCCCCTTCGACGAGATGGTGACCCGCGACCTCGTGGACTCGCTCTCGAAGGTCCTGACGCAGGCCGAGCGCACGGTGGTCGCGCTCTACTACAACGACTCCCTCACCATGAAGGAGATCGGGCGCGTCATGCGGATCTCCGAGAGCCGCGTCTGCCAGATCCACACGAAGCTGCTCAAGAAGCTCGCCGCCCACCTCGCGGAGATCGCCGACGGCCCGCGCGCGCCGGCCCCCGCCTCCGTCGCGTCGCCGGCCCCTGCGCCCGTGCGCCGCGCGGCGCAGCCGGCCTC
>CAZJJQ010000238.1:0-6396 GCA_964546345.1 uncultured Planctomycetales bacterium | reverse complement strand
GAGGATGTTCCCCTCGACCGTCATCTTGCGGAAGACGCTCGGCTCCTGGGGCAGGTAGGCGATGCCGAGCCGCGCGCGCCGGAAGATCGGCAGACGCGTGACGTCCTCGTCGCGGAACCTCACCTCGCCCTCGTCGGGGCGCACCATCCCGAGGACCATCAGGAACGACGTCGTCTTGCCGGCGCCGTTGGGCCCGAGGAGCCCCACGATCTCGCCGGGCTCGACGCGGAACGACACCCCGTCCACGACGCGGCGCTTGCGGAAGGCCTTGACGAGGCCGCGGGTCGAGAGGATCGACATGCTCAGTGGATGAAGCGGATCCGCTCGAGGCTCTGCCCCTTGAGCGGCCAGAACACGAGCGCGTACCACGCGCGGCCCACGATCCGGTCGCGCGCCACCGTGGGCATGCGCTTCGAGAGCGACGACGAGTCCGGGTCGCGGTCGTCGTCGAGCCAGCGCCGGGTGACGCCCTCCACGTCCACCACCTCGTTCCAGGTCTTGCCGTCCTTCGTGACCCACTTGGGCATCGTGGACCACTCCCACCAGATCTCGGTGCCGTCCTTCAGCCGTCGCCCCGCCGCCGTCCAGCGCCGGCTGTCGCTCGACCGCCGGGTGTTGTCGCCGAGCATGAAGTAGCCGTCGAGCGTGAGCGTCTCGCCCGCCATCGGCACGAACCCCGAGTCGGTGCGGTGGTTCGTGTAGTAGAGGTCGTGGTCCACGCGCACGTCGCGCAGCGTCACGGCCGCCCCCCGCACGCGGATCGACAGCTCCTGGGGATCGACGGCGCCGATCGGGTCCTCGACGCGCTCGGCCTCCGCCATCGGGATCTCGTCGGACAGGATCGAGCTCTCCTTCCCGTCGATCCACGCCCGCAGGTCGCCGTCCACGCTCTCGAGCTCGAGCCGCATCGCCTGCTTCGGGACGAGCACGGCGTCGAGCGTCTGCGTCTTCGTCCGCGTGCGCGCGGCCGAGGCCTCGAGGCCCGCGGAGGCGACGCGCAGCACGTGCCGGCGTCCGTCGCCCGGCACCCACGACAGCTCGACCTCCGCGGGGCCCGCCGCGACCACCGTCGCGCGCAGGCGCACGTCCGGCACGGGCAGGCCGTCGGTGAGCCCGCGGGGGTCGCCGTCGGCGCGCCACGTGTCGCGGATCGGGAAGCCGGGCCAGAACCGCAGCTCGCCCCACGGCGTGTCGGGGGTCGGCTGGCCGCCGCTGCCCGGCCAGGAGAACTCCGTCGCCGAGGTGGGCTCCGCGAACGGCGGCACGCCGGGTCCGGACATGTCGCGCCACGCGTCGGACACGCGCTGCTTCGCCATGGCGCCCTTCGGCGGCCAGATCGGCACGTACAGCTGCTCCCTGACGCTCCGCGGCTTGCGCGCGGGGTGGAGCACCGGCTCCTCGCCCGCCCGCACCGAGCCGGCCGGCGCGATCCAGGGGTCGCCGCGCACGATCCGCAGCCGCTCGCCCGGCAGGCCCACGCACCGCTTGATGAAGTGCCGGCTCCAGTCGAGCGGGTAGTGGAACACGAGCACGTCCCACCGCGCCGGGTCGGAGACGAGGTAGGCGAACTTGTCCACCAGGATGCGGTCGCCGTCCGTGCCCGGGTGCGTCTGCGAGTTCTCGCCGAACAGCGTCGGCTCCATCGACGGCGTCGGGATCTTGAACACCTCGAGGCAGAAGTGGCGCAGCAGCAGCGCGAGCACGATGGCGAACGCGAACGCCTCGAGGTTGTCGCGCAGGGCCCCGAGGAAGCTCCGCCGTTCGTCCTCGCCCGGATCGCTCACTCGTCGGCCTCCTCGGGCTCCTCGCTCGAGAGCACCGAGAGGAAGGCCTCCTGCGGGATCTCGACGCTGCCCACCTGCTTCATGCGCTTCTTGCCCTTCTTCTGCTTCTCGAGGAGCTTGCGCTTGCGGGTGATGTCGCCGCCGTAGCACTTGGCGAGCACGTCCTTGCGCATGGGCGCGATGGTCTCGCGGGCGATGATCTTGCCGCCGATGGCCGCCTGGAGGGGCACGGCGAACAGGTGGCGGTGGATCGCCTTGCGCAGGCGCTTGAGCAGGACGCGGCCCCGGCGCTCCGCGGCGTCGCGGTGGCAGACCATCGAGAGCGCGTCCACCTCCTCGCCGTTGACGAGGATGCGCATGCGGACCAGGTCGGCCGGGACGTAGCTCGTCACCTCGTAGTCGAGGGTGCCGTAGCCGCGGGTGGCGGACTTCAGCTTGTCGTAGAAGTCGAACACGATCTCGGCGAGCGGGACGTCGTAGACCAGCATGACGCGCGTCGGCGAGAGGTAGTCGGTGCGGACGTAGGTGCCCCGCTTGTCGGTGCAGATCTGCATCATGGCGCCGATGTACTCGGCGGGGAGGATCATGTTGCAGCGCGCGATCGGCTCGCGGAACTCCTCGATGAAGGTGGACTCCGGGATGTCGGAGGGCTTCTCGATGCGCTTGATCGTGCCGTCGGTGCGCTTGATCTCGTAGGTGACGTTGGGCGCGGTCTGGACGAGGTCGAGGTCGCTGTCGTGCTCGAGGCGCTCCTGGACGACCTCCATGTGGAGCAGGCCGAGGAAGCCGCAGCGGAAGCCGAAGCCGAGGGCCTCGGAGGTCTCGGGCACGTAGGTGAACGACGCGTCGTTGAGGGCCAGCGTGTCGAGCGCCTTGCGGAGGACCTCGTAGTCCTTCGGGTAGGTCGGGTAGAGGCCGCAGTAGACCATCGGCTTCGGCTCCCGGTAGCCCGGGAGCGGCTCGACGACGACGTTCTTGAGGGCCTCGACCACCGTGTCGCCGATGCGGACCTCGTTGAGCGCCTTGATGTTGGCGACGACGTAGCCCGACTCGCCGGCACGCAGCACGGTGCCCGGCTCGTGGCTCGGCCGGAGCACGCCCACCTCGAGCACCTCGTACTCGGTCTTGGCGCTGACCAGACGGATGCGCATCTTCGGGCGCAGGGCCCCGTCCACGAGGCGGACGTAGATGATCACGCCGCGGTACGTGTCGTGGACGGCGTCGAAGAGCAGCGCCTTGAGCGGGGCGTCCGGGTCGCCCTCGGGGGGGCGCACCCGGTCGATGACCGCGTCGATCACCTCGCGCACGCCGAGCCCCGTCTTGCCCGAGGCCCACAGCACCGTCGCCGGGTCGATCCCGAGCACGGACTGCATCTCGTCGAGCGCGCGCTGCGTGTCGGCCGTCGCGACGTCCACCTTGTTGAGCACGGGGACGATGTCGAGGCCGGCCTCCACCGCGAGGTAGGCGTTGGCGACGGTCTGGGCCTCGACCCCCTGCGTGGCGTCCACCAGGAGGATGGCGCCCTCGCAGGCGGCGAGGGACCGGGAGACCTCGTAGGTGAAGTCCACGTGGCCGGGCGTGTCGATCAGGTTGAGGGTGTACTCGACCCCGTCCTTCCGATAGCCGAGGCACACGGCGCGGGCCTTGATCGTGATCCCGCGCTCCCGCTCGAGGGGCATGTCGTCGAGCATCTGGTCGTCGTGGTCGCCCTTGCGGACGAGGCCGGTGACCTCGAGGATGCGATCGGCCAGGGTGGACTTCCCGTGGTCGATGTGCGCGATGATCGAGAAGTTACGGAGATGGCGCTGGGGTCCGCGGGTCATGGGCGCGTCGGATTGTACGGGGCTGGCCCGGGGACCTACCGCCCCTCCCGGGAGGTCGCCTCGACCACCGCCGCCGCCAGGGCGCGGAAGGCCTGCCCGCGGTGGCTGATGCGGTCCTTGTCCGCGGGCGAGAGCTCGGAGAACCGCGCCCCCGGCGGCGGGTGGAGCGGGCCGACGTGGTGGAAGACCGGGTCGTAGCCGAAGCCGTTCGTGCCGCGGGGGGGGCCTCGGACGACCCCCTCCACGCGCCCCTCGGCGCGCGCGAGGACGCGGCCGTCGGGCGCCACGAGGATCGCGTGGCAGACGAACGCGGCGGCGGGGTCCACGAGGCCGCGCGCCTCGAGCTCCGCGAGAAGCTTCGCCGTGTTCATCGCGTCGGTGGCGTCCTCGCCGGCGTACCGCGCGGAGCGCACGCCGGGCGCCCCGCCGAGCGCGGCCACCGCGATCCCCGAGTCGTCGGCGATCGCGGGCCGGCCCGTCGCCTTCGCGGCGCTCGCGGCCTTCAGGTAGGCGTTCTGCGCGAACGTCTCGCCGTCCTCGACGACGGGGGGAAGCGACGCGGGAACCTCCACCTCGAGCCCGAACGGCGCCAGGATGGCCGCGATCTCGCGCGCCTTGTGTCGGTTCGTCGTGGCGAGGAGGACGTGCACGGCAGGGAAGGGTGGGGGCGGCGGGGGCGCGGCTACGACGCCGCGAGGACGGTCCGGGCCTTCTCGAGGATCTTGTCCACGCCCACGCGCGCGAGGCCGAGGAGGGCCGCCAGCTCGTCGCCCTCGAACGGGCGGCTCTCGCCCGTACCCTGGACCTCGATGAACTTGCCCGAGGCGGTCATCACCACGTTCATGTCCACCGCGGCGTCGTGGTCCTCCTTGTAGTCGAGGTCGAGCACGGGGACGTTGTTGGCCCCGATGCCGACGCTGACGGCGGCCACGGGCTCCTTGAGCGGCCAGCGGTGGAGCGGCTTGCCGAACCGGTGGTTCTTGAGCGCGTCCACCACGGCGAGGTAGGCGCCGTTGATGGACGCCGTGCGGGTGCCGCCGTCGGCCTGGAGCACGTCGCAGTCGATCCAGAGCGTGCGCTCGCCGAGCGCCTGCGCGTCGAGCACCGACCGGAGGGAGCGGCCCACGAGCCGCTGGATCTCGTGGGTGCGGCCGTCCACGCGGTTCGTCGTCGAGGCGCGGGCCTTCCGGTCGCCGGTGGAGCCCGGCAGCATGGAGTACTCGGCGGTGAGCCAGCCCTGACCGCGGCCCTGCATCCAGGGCGGGACCCGCTCCTCGACGGAGGCCGTCACGAGCACCTTCGTCTTGCCCGACTCGTAGAGCACCGAGCCGGGGGTCGCGCTCGTGAAGCCGCGGGTGATCTTCACGGGGCGCAGCTCGTCGGGGGCACGGCCGTCGTGGCGGGGCATGGGGGGCTCCGAAGGGGGGCGAATCGTACCGAAGGATCCCGTTCCCGGGGCGTTCTCCCTCGGCCCCGTGAGTAGAGTGCGCGCGGCATGGGCGCCCGCGAGATCTCCACCTTCCGTCTGTTCCGTGCCGCGCGGCGTTGGCCCGCCGCGAGCCGGGAGGCGTTCGTGCGCAAGTTCGCCGGGGGGCGCCCCGGCCTCGAGGCCGAGGTCGTCGCCCTGCTCGACGCGGGCGCGCCGACCCCCGACTTCCTCGCGCCCCCGTGGCGAGGGTCCGTCTCCGGGGAGCCCCCCGCCGCGGACGAGCCCTCCTGGGTGGGGCGGAGGGTGCTCTCCCGGTATCGGCTCGACCGCGTCCTCGATGCGGGAGGCGCCGGGACCGTGTACGAGGCCCACGACGAGGTGGCGCGCGGGCCGGCGGCCGTGAAGGTGCTCCACCGCGCCGTGGCCGGACGTGCCGCGCGCCTCGAGACGGTGCGGCGGGAGGTGGCGTGCCTGCGCCTGCTGCGCCTCCCCGGCGTCGTGCAGCTGCTCGACGACGGTCTCGAGGACGACCGGTACGTGCTCGCGATGGAGCTCGTGCTGGGGGGGCCGTTCCCGGGCGTCGCGGGCGAGGTGAGGTGGCGCCGCATCGCGCATCCGACGCTCGCGCTCGTCGAGAGCCTGGCCCGCGTGCACGCCCTGGGGGTGGTCCACGGCGACCTCAAGCCCCGGAACGTGCTCGTGCGGGCCGACGGGCTGCCGGTCATCCTCGACCTGGGCATCTCGGGAGGACCGGCGATCGACTGGGCCCGGACCCGGGCGGGGCCGGCCTCGGCCACCCCCCGGTGGATGTCGCCCGAGGCCGCGCGCGCCGAGGCCGTGGGGCCCGCCTCCGACCAGCACGCGGTCGGCCTGATGGTGTACGAGGCGCTGTCCGGTCGGCTGCCGCATGCCGGGGGGGACCCCGCGACCTTCCGCGCGCGGAGGGCCGGCGAACGCCCGCCCGGGCTCCGCAGCGTCGCGCCGACGGTCGAGCGTGACGTCGCGGCATGGGTGGATGCGCTGCTCGACCCCGATCCCGTCGCGCGGGCGCGGACCGCCGCGGCAGCGCTCGCGCGGGTCCCGGGGTACGTGGAGCTCCCGGCGCGCGTGGCGGCCCTGCGGACGCGCGATCCGGCCCTGGCGGTCCCCCGCGCCGACGTGGAGGCGCTGTTCACCGGACCGCGCGCGATCCACCATCTTCCCGACGACGCCGCGGAAGCGCTGCTCGCGCGGACCGACGGCACCCCGGAGGCGATGGTCACGGAGCTCGTCGCGTGGGTGCGCGCCGGCCTCGCGCGCTGGGACGGCGCCGGCGTCGCGGTCGAGCGCGCGGCCCTCGAGGTCCGGTGGGCCGCGGGGG
>CAZJJQ010000237.1:0-6409 GCA_964546345.1 uncultured Planctomycetales bacterium | reverse complement strand
AGGTCGCCCGCGGCCATGCGCGCGACCTCGGCGCGCAGGCGCTCGAGGGGGGCGATGACGCTGCGCCAGAGCGCGAACGCGAGGAGCCCCGAGAGCCCCGCGAGGAGCATCGCCAGCCGCCCCGAGAGGCGCGAGCGGCGCTCCGCGGCCGTGGCGGCCGCCCTGGCCTCGCCCTGCCGGCGCAGGCTCTCGGTCACGCGTTCGACCCGCGCGCGCGCCTCGCTCCCGAGGCGTTCGGCGACGATCGCGACGTGCTCGCGCTCCGCCTGGCTGCGACGGAGCACCTCCGCCCGCAGCGACTGCCGGAGCGCGTCCACGTCCACGCGGTCCGGGGCGGTCTTGTCGCGATGGAGCGCGAGGGGCTCCTCCGTGAGCCAGCGCCGCATGCGCCCGTCCGCGCCCTCCACGAGGGCCACGGCGATGTCCTGGTGGCTCGAGACGAGGTCCTCGGCGAGCCCGCGGAGCTCGCCCTCCGCCAGGCCCTCGAGGCGCCGGGCCTCGGCAAGCGCGTCCTCGCGGTCCTCGCGCGTGATCCACAGGACGACGGCGGCACCGAGCGCGAGCACGACGCCGGCGACGAGCAGGACCGTGCGGACCACGAGGGATCGCGGCCAGCCCGGGCGAGGGCTCCCGCGCGCGCGCGCGGCGCCCGGCGAGATCGGTGCGCCCGAAGGCGCGGGCCCCCCGGCGCTCATCGGGACGGCGTGCCGGGCCCGGGAGGGGCCCGCCGGAGGCGGTCGGCCGACGCGAGGAACGGGAGAGGAGGGACGAGGCCCTCGGCGTCGGCGGCCTCGAGGTCCACGCGGGTCTCCGTGCTCTCGACGTGGATCCGGAGGGCCCGATCGACGCCCTCGCCGGCCAGGACGCGACGGCAGGCGTCGGCGGCGATGCGCCCGAGGAGCGCGAAGTCGGGGACGTAGACGACCGCGGCGCCCCGCCCGTACCGGTTGCGGTCCGCCGAGAGGAGCGGGATCCGCAGGGCCCTCGCCTCGCGCAGCACGCCCTCGAAGGGGCGCACCACCTCCCCCACGCCGGGCGACCAGTCGAGGAACGCGTCGGCGCCGACGGCGCCTTCGCCGCTCAGGCGCAGGTCGAGGCCCGCCGCGGCCGCGGCCGCCTTCCGCCAGGAGGCGGCCTCGGGGGTCTCGGCGGTCCAGGGCAGGACGACCGTCGGCTGGGGACGCCCCGGGAGCAGGCTCCGGAGCACGCGTCCGAAGCCCTCGAACGCGGGCACGGCCCGGACCACCGCGGCCGGCGGCGGCGGCTCCGGGATCGCAGGCATCGCGCGGCCCCCGACGGAGCCCGCCGCGTCCACGTACACGCAGGGGATGCGCCCCGATGCGCCGGGCAGCGAGGCCGACGCCACCCGCGCGCCCGACCGCCGCCCGAAGACGACGACGAACGCCGGGCGTTCGGAAGCCACCTGGGCGAGCGCCGCCGCCCAGCCGGCGTCGTCGTCGGACGGGAGGCGCCGCAGGCACACGCGGGGGAGGTTCGCGTCCTCCAGGCCGCGGCGGAGGCCGTCGTAGGCGGACACGAGGGCCGGATCGTCCTCGAGCAGGAAGGCGGGCACGGCGCACGCCATGCTCCCGTCGGGCTCGGCACGGAGGAGACGCGACGGCGCGGCGAGGAGGAGCACGCAAAGCGACGACGCGAGCAGCGCCGCGACGCCGCGCGGGGCACGACGCGGGCGCACGGCGGAGGGCGTCGGCGCGAGCGCGGGCTGGGTGCGCATGCCCCCATCGCACCACGGGCCCGCGTCGGGAGCAACGACGCGGGGCGACGGGCCGGGGTTCGTGGGATCTTCACGGACGAAGGGTAGGATCGGCTCCGCATGAAGGTCGCCGCCATCGACATCGGGTCGAACTCCGTCCACATGATCGTCGTGGAGGCCCATCCGGGCCGCGACCTGCGCATCCTCGACCGCGAGAAGGAGATGGTGCGGCTCGGCGACAGCGCCTTCTCCGACGGTCGCCTCTCGGCGTCCGCCCAGGCCCGGGCGCTCTCGACCATCTCGAGGTTCCTCGACCTCGCGAAGCGCCGTGGCGTGGACGCCGTGGTCGCCGCCGCCACGAGCGCGGTGCGCGAGGCCGCCAACGGGCGCCAGTTCCTCGCCCTCGTGCGTCGGGAGACCGGCCAGCACGTGGGCCTCCTCGGGGAGCACGAGGAGGCGCGGCTCATCTACCTGGCGGTGCGGGACGCGACGGACCTGCGCGAGCGGCCGTCCCTGATCGTGGACGTGGGCGGGGGGAGCACCGAGCTCATCGTCGGCGACGCGGTCTCCATGCGGCACGCCGAGAGCCTGCCCCTCGGCGTGCTGCGGCTCAACGCCCAGTTCGACGGGACGAGGCCCATCCGCGCGAAGCGCCGCAAGGCGCTGCGGACCCACGTCCGCGCCGTCGTCGAGGAGATGGTCCGGAAGGCCACGGCGGCCGGGATCCGGCGGGTCATCGGCACGGCCGGCACCGTGAACGCCATGGCGCGGGTGCTCCTCGCCGAGGAGGGGATCCTCACGGAGGGGGACGCCCCGTCGGTGCAGAAGCTCGACCGCAAGGCCATCCACGAGCTCTCCGAACGGCTCCTTTCGACCCCGCTCGTGAAGCGTCGGCGCCTGCCGGGGCTCGACCCGAGCCGGGCGGACACGCTGGGCTTCGGGTGCGTGGTGGTGGACGAGGTCCTCGAGGCCACGGGGATGGACGAGATCCGCACCTGCCGCGCGGCGGTGCGCGAGGGCATGGTGATCGACTACCTCGCCACCCACCCGGAAGCCCCCTCGCGCCGCTCCACGCACGACGTGCGCGCCCGGAGCGTCCGCGACGCGGCCGCCCGCTACGGCGACACCGCGGAGCACGGCGAGCACGTGGCCCGGCTGGCGCTCTCCATCTTCGACGGGACCCGGCGGCTTCACCGCCTCGGCGCGCACGAACGCGAGCTGCTCGAGCTCGGGGCCCTGATCCACGACGTGGGACAGCACGTGGAGTACCGCCGCCACCACAAGCACTCCTATTACCTCGTCAAGAACGCCGAGCTCCAGGGCTTCGACCCGGAGGAGATCGAGGTGCTCGCGGTGCTCGCCCGCTACCACCGACGCGCGGCGCCGAAGGACGACCACGAGGAGTGGCGGGCCCTGCCGGAGGCCTGGCGCCCCCGGGTGCGCGTCCTCGCGGGCATCCTGCGCGTCGCCGACGGGCTCGACCGTGGCCACGCCCAACAGGTGGATGCGCTCGAGGTGCGCACGCGGGGCGACGCGATCCGCATCCAGGTCACGGGCCGGGGCGACGTGTCCCTCGACGTGTGGGGCGCGTCGAGCAAGTCCGACCTGCTCGCCGAGGCGCTGCGGTGCCCGGTCGAGGTGCGGCTCGCGCCCACGCTCGCGCGTGCGCGGAGGCGCCGGCTCGTGGGCCGCCGGAAGGCGCGCTGACGGAGCCGGGGCGCGGCGCACCCCGGGACCACTCAAGGCCCGTGAAGAGATCGTCGAACACGTCACGGGCCCTCCCGATGCGGGGGAGATGCGCTCCCGACCGATCGGGCAGGATTTCGGAGGCTCGCGCAAGGCCGAGGGACGTAACCGAAATCCGGGGAACGACCTGCGGCGGCGAGGAGATCGTATCTGGACCCCGATACCTCGACGAGCCGCCGTGCGGCACGAGCCCCGAAAGCGAGCCCGTACGTCCCGACGGAGACTCCTTCACAGTCCCATAGCGCGGGCTGTCGCCCGCAACCCAAGAAGCACAGGGGTACTCGTGCGCCCCGGAGGCGGAAGCACGGCGCAAGGCGCCGTGACTACCGCCGGAAACCTGCGCGCGGCGCGCAGATTTCGGGCGGTAGTAGATCAGTCCCCTGCGTAGGGGTCCACGTCGAGGTCGAGGGGCGCGACGTGACCGCCCATGAGGAGCTCGGCGCCCCGCATCGCGATCATGGCCCCGTTGTCGGCGCACAGCCCCGGCCGGGGGAAGCGCACCGTGAGCCCCGCAGGCGCGCGTTCGGCGAGGATCCGGCGCAGCTCGCGATTCGCGGCGACACCGCCCCCCACGACGAGGTCCCTAGCCCCCTCACGGGCAGCGGCGCGCAAGGAGGGGGCGACCAGCGCGTCCACCGCCGCACGCTCGAAGGAGGCCGCCACGTCGGCGAGCCCGACGGGGAGGTCGGCGCGGTGCGGCGCGTCCCGCCGGCCGCCCGGCCCCTTCAGGTAGTAGAGGACGGCCGTCTTGAGCCCCGAGAACGAGAAGTCGAGGCCGTCCCCCGAGGATCGGTGCCGCGGGAACGCCACCGCGTCGGGCCGTCCCTGCACGGCGAGCCGGCTCACGGACGGCCCCCCCGGCTGGGGCAGGCCGAGCAGCACCGCCACCTTGTCGAAGCACTCCCCGGCGGCGTCGTCCTGCGTCTGGCCGAGACGCACGATCTCGCGGGGACCCCGACACGCGTAGAGCGCCGTGTGCCCGCCGGACGCAACGAGGCAGACGTAGGGGTAGGAGAGGTCGGGATGGTCGGCGCGTGCCGCGATGGCGTGGGCCTCGATGTGATGGACGTCCACGAGCGGAAGGCCCCGGGACCACGCCAGGGCCTTGGCGAAGGCCACCCCCACGAGGAGCGAGCCGACGAGCCCCGGCCGCGTGGTCACGGCGACCGCGTCCAGGTCCTCGAGGCGCGTGGAGGCGTCCTCCAGCGCCCGTCGCACGACCACCGACACGCGCTCGGCGTGGGCGCGGCTCGCGATCTCGGGCACGACGCCCTGGAACGCGGCGTGGAGGTCGTGCTGCGTCGCGACCACGCTCGAGAGGACCGTCCGGTCGCCCTCCACCACGCCGGCGGCGGTGTCGTCGCACGACGTGTCGATGCCGAGGATGCGCATGGGGCGGAGGCCGGTCAGCCGTTCCGCGGGGGCTGGTCGTCGCGGCGGATCTCCTGGAGCGAGAGGTTGCCCTCGATCACCTCGAGCGCCTTCGCGAGCTGCGGATCGACCCAGCCGGCCGGGACGTCGGCATGACGCGTGCTCGCGCCCCAGATCGCGTCCTCCTCGTTCTCCTGCTGCTTCGTGAGGCGGTCGGCGTCGCCGGCGGACAGCTCCACGACGAGGTCGGGGATCAGCCCGGCCGCGGCGTCGGGCTGCTTCGGATCCCGGGCGTACCAGCGGCCCGACGGGGTCTGGTAGCGGGCGCTGGTCAGCTTGACCGCGGCGGACTTGCCGGGGATCTCGGTGATGTTCTGGACGAGGAACTTGCCGTAGGTCCGCGTGCCGAGGAGGACGCCGCGGCGATGGTCCTGGATGCAGCCGGCGAAGACCTCGCTGGCGCTGGCCGAGTGCCCGTTCACGAGCACCACGAGCGCGACCGTCTCGGGGATGGTGCCCTCGTCCTTCGCGCGTTCGACCCGCGTGGAGCCCGGGCTCCGCCCCCTCATCTGGACGATGTCGCCCGTGCGGATGAACCGGTCCGCGATGTCCACCGTGGCGGGGAGGACGCCGCCGCCGTTGTTGCGCACGTCCACCACGACGGCCTTCACGCCGCCCGCGACCATGGCGTCGAGGGCACGGCCGAAGTCGTCGGCCGTCGAGGCGACGAACTCGGTGATCCGGAGGTACCCCACCCGGCCGTCGGGCGCCGCCCGGCCGTCGGCCCCGAGGCGCCGCGAGAAGATCGTCGGCGGTCGGATCTCGTCGCGGACGATGGTGATGCGCCGACGGGCGGGCACCGCGTCCGGGGCGGCACCCGGCGGGGGCGGGGTCAGGACGGAGACGGTGACCGCCGTCCCGACGGGCCCCTTCAGGAGGCGCACGTTCTCGTCCCGGGAGAGGTCGGTCTCGGCGAGGCTCCTCCCCTCCACGTGCGTGACGAGGTCGCCCACCTTCAGGCCCGCCCGGTCGGCGGGGCCGCCGGGGAAGACGCCCGCGAGGGCGAGCCCCTCCTTCGGACGGGCGTCCACCTTCACGCCGATGCCGGCGTAGTGGCCCGCGGCGTTCTCTTTCCAGCGACGGTACTCGTCGGGCGGGATGAAGGAGTTGTACGGGTCGGGAAGGCTCTTCACGTACCCGTCGAGCGCGGCGTGGAAGGCGTCCCGCGACTGCTTCTCGGTGAGCTCGTCCACGTAGGTGCGGGCCACCATCTCGCGGACGAAGCCGGCCTCCTGCTCGTCCCACACGAGGCCCGCACCGGGCCCGGCCTGGGCGACGCGATCGATCGTGCCGGTGCCGACCAGCACGAGGCAGGCGGAGGCCAGCGGGGCGAGGATCCAGAGCGCGGTCGTGGGCTTCATCTCGACTCCGACGGACGGGCGCTGGGATTCTAGCCGGTCGCCCCGAGGCCCGTGCGAAGCCTCGGTCGGAACCCGCCGGGCCGAGGATCGTGCCGCGCCGGCCGCGGGCGCCCCCCCGCCCGCCCCCAGCGCCCCCACCCTCCCCCGGACCGCGCCC
>CAZJJQ010000236.1:1449-6436 GCA_964546345.1 uncultured Planctomycetales bacterium | reverse complement strand
ACGCGGATGCCCGCGCCGGGCCGGTAGTCGACGATCACCTCGCGGTGGAGCAGTTCGTGCTTCACGGCGAGGCCGTGCGGCACGTCGAACGCCACCGTCCCGCCGCGGCGCGCGGGGTCCATGGGCGCCCGCACGCGCCAGCCGGCGGCCAGCCCCGCCTCGACGAGGCGCTGCGTCTGGAGCTTGCTCTTCGCGCGGATCGCGTGGACGCCCGCCTCCTTGACGATGCGCGGCCCCGCCCGGCACGCGTACAGCGCGGGGACGTTCGGCGTCCCGTTCATCCAGCGGTAGGCGCCGTGCGTGTACTTCATCGGCGGGTGCGCGAACGCGAACGGCTCGGGGTGCGCCATCCACCCCGTGAAACACGGCGCCAGGGTGTCGATCAGGTCGGGGCGCACGTAGAGGAACGCACCGCCGGGCCCGCCACACAGCCACTTGAGCGTCCCGCCGATCAGGAACGAGCAGCCGAGCTCGTTCACGTCGACCGGGACCGTGCCCACGCTCTGGTACGCGTCGAGCACCACGTGCGCCCCCACGGCCTTCGCCTTCGCGCAGATCGCCTTCGCGTCCTGGACGTAACTGCTCTGGAAGAGGACGTGGCTGATCGGCACGAGCAGCGTCGTCTCGTCGATGGCGGCGATCATGGCCTCCGTCGGCACGTGGATGCCGTCGGGACTGTTCACCTCGGTGATCTTGGCGCCGCGCTCGCGTGCGAGCCGGTCGTACAGGTACCGGACCGACGGGAAGTTCATGTTGGAGTACACGACGCCGTTGCGCTTCCCCGACCAGTCGAACGCGGAGATCACCACCGCCTCGGCGATCGTCACGTTCTGGTGCATCGACACCGTGTCGGGCGGCGCGCCGAACAGCGACCCCACGAGGTCCCCCACCTCGCGCGCCATCCCCCACCACGTCTCGGCCCACGCACGCACGCCGCGGGTCTTCCACGTGCGGGCGTACTGGAGGAGATCGGCCTCGGTCTCCTGCGGCATCGCGCCGAGCGAGTTCGAGATCAGGTACGTGGACGTGTCGAGGATCGGGAACCGCGACCGGAACGAGAGGAGGGGGTCGGCGCTCATCGGGGGTCGAGGGCTCCGGAACGGGGAAAGGAGGCCGGCGGCGAACGGGGCGAAGGGGGGGCGGAGGCGGGGGGCGGCGGGGGGAGGGTTCGTGGCGAGGGGAGGGAACGACGGAAGCGGAGGACCCCGCGGCGGGCGCAGGGTACCCCGCCCCCGATCTTCGCCCGGCAGTCTCCGGCGGGGAAGCCGTGCGCGGGCGGAGCGGGGGCTGGTTGCATGAGGGACGTGACCGGCTCGCCCCCCCACGCCCCGCGAATCCACCGAGTCCTCGCCGGGGTGGGGATCCTCGCCGTGCTGGGGCTCGCGGCGTGGATCGCGACCCGGCCCCGCGAGGTCGAGCACGTCGTCGGGAAGGCGAGCGAGACGGACTCCGGGGAGCCGGGCTCCGAGGGGAGCGCGAGCGCCGCGGGAGCCACCTCGGAAGAGGCATCCCGTCTGGCCGCGGACGGGCGCGGGAGGGCGGCGCCGATCGACCCGCGGCCCGTGCTCGTCGGGCGCGTGGTGGACGGCGACGGCCGGCCCGTCGCGGGGGCCGTGATCGGGAGCCGTGCGCTGAGGGGCGTGGGCGTCCTCGTCGAACCGGCGTTGACCGTCGCTCCGCAGGCGGGCGCGGCGACGACGGACGCGACGGGCGCGTTCCGCTTCGTGCCGGAGCCGGCGTCCCCTACCCCGGAGCCGGGCGCGGCCCGGCATCGCGTGTTCGCGTGGGCGGGCGCGCGGGGCGTCGCCGTCGTGGAGGACGTCGCCCTCGACCTGCCCGTCGAGATCGTGCTCGCGCCCGGCGGCACGCTCTACGGCACCGTGCGCGACGCGGACGGGCATCCCGTCGCGGGCGCGAGGATGACCGGCACGGCGGCGGCGGCATCCGGCGCGTTCCGCTGCGAGATCACGAGCGGACCCGGCGGCGCCTACGTCGTCGAAGGGATCCCGCCCCCGGACGCCCTCATGCACGCGACGATCCACTGGGACGTCGATGGCGGCCGTCACCGGACGTTTGGCGGCCCCTCGCCCTACCCGGCTCCGGGCGAGAGCGTGCCGTTCGACGTGATCGTGTTTCCCTCCACCACGCCGCTCGCCCCCCTCGACGGCATCGTCGTGGACGGGGACACGGGGGCGCCGATCCCCGGCGCGCGCCTGAGCCGCCTGCCCGTGCGGACGAGTCCGAGCACGACGTCGGGGGAGGACGGACGCTTCCACTTCGACGAGGCGCCCGTCCCGACCGTGAACAAGGGCGTGACCCTGCTCGGGGAGGCCGCCGGCTACGCGCCGGCCCAGGTGACGCTCGGCGAAGGCAAGGCATACGACGCGGCAGCGGGCGCCCGGCTTGTCCTTTGGCGTCCGGCGGCCGTCGAAGGCGTCGTCGTGGACGAGACGGGGGCGCCGTTGGCGGGGGTGAGGCTCGGCTGCCCGTCCGCGTGGGCGGCGTCGCTGCTGAGGGGGGAGGGCCGGCAGCCGATCGCGTCGGCGGCGGACGGGACGTTCCGCCTCGACGACATCCCGGCGCCGAGCGCGGAGGAGGTGGAGGTCCGGATCTCCGTGAAGGGCCGAACCGACGGTCTGATGGGCAAGGCCGTGCGCGTGCGGGGAGGCGAGACGACGCGTGGCGTCCGGGTGGAGTGGCGCCGGGAGGACCTGCTCCCCATCGCGTTCGTCGAGGGTGTCGTCACGGACGGAACGGGGCGCGGGATCCCGGGGGCGAGCGTCGGCTTCGGCGACGGCTTTCCCGATGTCGTGACCACGGGCGCCGACGGGTCCTTCCGCCTCCCCCGCTACAAGATGCCGTACGCCACACCCCGCTTCGTGTACGCCTCGGCGCCGGGGTTCGTGCGCGGATGGACGCCCTACGCGACGAGAGCACCGACCGAGCCCCACCACATCGCGCTGAGTCCCGCGCGCGTACTCGTCGGCACGGTGAGCGACGAGGACGGTCGGCCCCTCCCTGGAGTAGCCGTACAGGCCGTGGGGGTGCGGCCCGTCACCGCCGCCGACCCGAGCGCGGGAAACCTGGCCGACTTCTACAACGATGGCGAGTCCACCTACCCGAGCCAAGGTCCAGCCGCGCTCGAGAGCGCGGTGACCGACGGTGCGGGCCGATTCCGGTGGTCGCGCGTGCCCGTGGGTCCGTTCCCCGTAGAGATCGTCTGGCTCGGGGAGGGCGGGTCTCGGCACCTCGAACGACGCGAGGTTCCCGCCGGGGACGGACCGGTGCGATTCGTGGTCCCCGGCCAGCCCCGCCCGCGCGCGATCGAAGTGCGGGTCGTGGACGACGCGACGGGGCGCCCCCTCGCCGAGGTGCCGTGGGCGCGTTGGCTGGCGTCGGGCTCCGAAGCCGGCGTCGTCGGGCACGAGCGCGGCGAGCTCGCGGGCCCGGGCCTCCTCCGCGTCCCGGTACCCCGACGGGCGCCGCTGCGGTGCGAAGTGGGTGCGACGGGCTGGTGCTCGGCGATCGTCGCGGTGTCCGCCGACGATCCCTCGCCCCACCCGCGGCTGGAGGTACGGCTGCGACGGGGAGCGACGGTGCGTGGCCGCATTCGCGCGCCGGAGGGCGTCGTGCTCGGCTCGATCGTGATGACGCACCTCGAGACGGGCCAGCGCGTGGAAGCTCCCATCGACGGCGATGGGCGGTTCGAGCTGAGCGGCATCCCGTCCGGGGCCGTCTCCCTGGACCTGTCCGCCGGCCGCAGCCATGCGACGGTGCCCCCCACGCAGGTACTCGCGGCCGGGGACACTGCGACCGACGTCGAAGCGACCGCCGTGCCGGGCACGACGCTGTACCCCCGCGTCAGCTGCGAGCGCCTGGTCAGCCCTCCCGGACCCGACGGCCGGCGAGCGAAGAGCGACCCGCGAGCCGACGAGGCCTGGGTCGGCGTGCTCGACGCCTCCGGGCAGCCCATCCGGCGGCACGTCGGTCGGGGCCTTCTGTACGGTACGTCCGTCACGTGGACGCTGCCGCCCGGCGAGTACGCCCTCGAAGGCCAGGCGCCCGGCGGCGATCGGGCGACCCTCCCGTTCACGGTTCCGACCGGGAGTGGAGACTCCCGTCCCCCCCTACGCCTCGAGCTCCGCCTCCCCTGAACGGGATCGGGGACCGACGACCCCGGCCCCACGGCCTCGACCCGCGCGCCGCGTTAGCATCCTCATGTCCCCCATGCGCCGCCCCCGAGCCCTCCCCGCCGCCGTCCTGGCCCTGCTCGTGGGGTCCCTCGCGCCCACGCTCGCGCGCGCGGGCGACCCGCCCCCGCCGCCCCCCACGGCCCCGCGGCCCATCGACATCGCGCGCAAGGAGAGCGTCGAGCGCCTTCAGAAGGACCTGCGCCGCATGGCCCGGGGTGCCCGTGCGGAGAAGGACAAGCCCGAGATCCTGAAGGACCTCGACGCGCTGAAGACGCTGGGCGGTATCGACGGGGCTCACGCCGCCCTCGAGGCCCTCGCCTTCGACGACGAGGAGACCGAGAAGGCCGTCTTCGAGCAGGTCGAGACCTGCCGCGACAAGTCGCTGCTCAAGCCCCTCGCCGCGATGATCGACGACAAGGAGACCCGGCGTCGGTTCCGGCTCCACGCGCAGATCGCGCACGCCTTCGCCGCCATCGCCGACCCGGCGGCCCTCGAGCCGCTCACGGACCTGGCGCGCTCCGAGGACGCGCACGTCGTCGCCGCCGCGGCCGACGCGCTCGCCGGGTTCCGCAGCGCCCCCCACGCGAAGCGGGTGGAGCCCGTGCGCCGGCTCATCGACGTGTTCGAATCGACGTACAACCTCAAGGAGTCGATCCGCGCCGAGGATCGCATCCAGTCCGACCGCGCGAAGGACCAGTGGGAGATCTACGGCGCCGCCGTCCGCAAGGCGCTGCAGGCGCTCACGGGCCAGAGCCAGCTTTCGTCCTCGCGTCAGTTCCGCGACTGGTGGAACG
>CAZJJQ010000236.1:0-1349 GCA_964546345.1 uncultured Planctomycetales bacterium | reverse complement strand
GTGCTCGCACAGGGGCACCGCGCACTGCTGGCCCTGCCGCTCGTAGACCTCGCGGCGCACGGCGCGGGGGACGTAGCGACCGTTCACCAGCGCCGTCGGCGGACAGCGACGCTCGCCCGGCGTGACCCGCTCCTCGTCGAACGTGTCGAGGTAGTGGTCGAACACGACGCCCAGCGTCTCCCCCGACGAGAGGGTCCGCGACGCCTTGCGGGAGGCGATGACCCGGCATCGGGCGAAGTCGTCCCGGGCCTGCAGGGACACGAACGTCCAGATCGGGACCACCGGTCGGCCCCCGTTGCGCGCCTTCTCCTCGCGCCGACGGAGCTCGCGCGCCAGCGCGCGGGTGGGCCGGGTGCGCGCCCACTCGATCCAGTCGTCCTCGCCCTCCTGGAGCTCGGGCCGCGTGAGGGCTTGCGCGACGATGGCGCCGGCAGCGACCGTGATCTTGCCGTCGGCGACCTGCTGCTCGAGGAGCGGCTGGGCGGGGAGCGCACGGCCCAAGTCGAGCAACGCGCGCGTCTCGACGGCGGACACCCCGTGCCGCTCGCCGAGCTCCCCCACCGAGGCGCAGCCATGGCTCAGCAGCCCGTCGAGCTGCTCCAGGCGTGCGAGAGCCCGCGCGCACCGGAGATCCGCCTCTCGGCGGGCCCGGGCCGCGCTCGCGAACTCGTCGTGGAGGACGCTGATCTCCTCCCACGGCGTCAGCGGGCGGGGCGTGGAGGGCGTCGGGTCCATTACGAACAACAGAATAACAGCCCCCACCGACACTCTCCGCGTCGTCGGACGACCGATCACAACCAAATACGAGTCAACGACTTATGAACGCATGGGCACCTCCTCCCGCACATCCCGACGACGGGAGTGGCCTGGAGCCTCTGCGCACGCCCCCTGGCAGGCCCTCCCCCCGCGCCCCCCTCCTCCTCCGCCTCTCTTCAGCCCCTCGCTCGCCGCCGGCGGCGCAAAGTGTTCGTGCGGGCCGTAAGCCGGGTTCTGTCCTGGTTTCCCAGGGGCTGCCATCGATCTAGGACCGCCGTTGCCGGCGGCCTCGAACGGCCTACCCAGGAGTTCGAACGACGCGGGCCGCGTCGTGAAGCCTTGCGGCTCCTCCTCCTCTATGTGGCCTTTCTCCAGGTGGGGCTTGCCGTGCCGGGGACGTCGCCGCCCCCGCGGTGGGCTCTTACCCCACCGTTTCGCCCTTACCTGATCCCGGCCTTGCGACCGGGCCATCGGCGGTTTGTTTTCTGTGGCGCTATCCCTGGGGTTACCCCCGGTGGGCGGTACCCACCACCGTGCCCGGTGGAGCCCGGACTTTACTCGGAGGTCGCCCCCCGCGGCAGCCCGTCCCGCAC
>CAZJJQ010000235.1:0-6440 GCA_964546345.1 uncultured Planctomycetales bacterium | reverse complement strand
GCCTGGGTCGTCGGCAACGAGCCCGTGGTCGTCGTGGACTGGTTCGGCGCGAGCCAGTACGCCAAGCGGTAGGCGCAGCGCGCGCGGCGCGGCGGCGGGGCCTGCCCCCGCCGCCCCCTGCATTCCCCCGCGACGTCTCCTACGGCTCGCCCGGCTCCTGCGGCATCAGGACCGCCCGCACGACGAGCGCGGCGTCGGCGCCCTCGGACTCGATCACGTCGGGGGCGCCGCCGTCGAGCGACACCTTCAGCGTCGTGGGGCCGCCGAAGGGGCTCGTCGTCGCGTACCAGAGCGCCGCGACGGGCGTGAACATGTCGCTGCCGTGGGGCGTGAAGCCCTCGACGTTCGAGAGGCTCTCGATGCCGGTCTGGAGCGCGCCGTTGCGCGAGTACGACAAGGTGCGGGTGCCCGTGCCGGGCGTGGTGGCGTAGAAGAGCACGTCGGCGCCGCCCGAGGCGTGCGCCCCGAGGGGCTGGAAGCCGACGCCCGCCGGGAGCGCCTCGATGAGGGCGAGCGGGCTCCCGTTGTGGGACGACTCGACGTCCTTCGCGCCGCCGGAGCGGGTCGTGACGGCGTAGAGGGCCGCGTTCGGCCCCGACATGACCGTCGCGAGGAGAGAGAACGACGAGGACGCCGGGATCGTGTCGAGGCGCACGGGGGCGCCCCCGTTGCGGGAGGTGTCCACGTCGAGCACCCCGCCGGCGGAGGTGACCCCGTAGAAGAGGACGCCGTCGCCCGCCTCCATGTGCGAGCCGTAGTAGGAGAAGGTGGATCCGCTCGGGATCGTGTCGATCAGGAGCGGGGCGGCCCCGTTGCGCGCGGCGGCGATCTCGACGGCCCCGCTGCCGTTGCGCACCGTGTAGAAGAGCATGGCGTCGGGTCCCGACATGTGCGAGCCCCGGGGCGTCACCTGGGAGGACGCCGCGGGCGATGCGAAGCGCACGGCGGGCCCCGCGTTCCTCGCGAAGTAGAGGTCGGGGGCGGCGCCGGCGGCGCTCGACCCGTAGAAGAGGGCGGCGTCGGGCCCGTCCATGTGCGAGCCGATCGGGACCAGGCTGGAGCCGTTCGGGACCGTGCCGAGGGTGACGGGCGGGCCCCCGTCGCGGGCGTACCGCACGCGCGTCGCACCGTCCGCGCCGGTGACGGCGTAGTGCACGACCGCCTGGCCCGTCTCCATGTGGGTGCCGAGCACCTGCAGCGTGGCCGAGGGCGGGACGACCTCGAGGACGACGGGGAGGTCGAAGCCCCGCAGGGAGACGAGCCGCTGCGTGCCGTCGGCGGCCCCCGTGACGTAGAAGAGGGTCGCGGCGCCGGCGGAGAGGTGGGCGCCCTTCATCGAGAACGTCTGGTCGCTCGGGATCACGACCGCGTTCGCGGCAAGCACGCCGTCGATCGAGAGCCGCACCTCGGTCGAGCCGTCGCCGGGCAGGCGGGCGTAGTAGATGGCGGCGTCGAGGCCGTCCATGAGGGTGGCGAGCAGCCGGAAGCCGACCCCGGCGAGCACCGTCTCGATCGGGACGCCCGCGGCGCCGTTGCGGGACGAGAGCACCTGGCGGGTCCCGTTGCCGGGGAGCCGGGCGTAGAAGGTGACGGTGTCGGTGCCGTCCATGAGCGCCCCGAGGAGCTCGTACCCGGTACCGGCCGGCAGGACGTCGTAGGTGGCCGGGGCGTCTCCGTTGCGGGCGAGGCGCAGCCGGCGGGTCCCGTTGAAGGACGTGACGTCGTAGTAGACGACCGCGTCGCTCGGGCCCAGGGCGCCGCCTCCGCCGCCGGGGAACCCGTCGGACCCGCCCCCGCAGGCGGGCAGGAGGAGGGCGAAGATCAGCGCGGCCCGTCGAGCGTCGTTCATGGCAGCCCTTCCGATCCCGCGTGCGCGGGCCCCAGCGGCAGGAGGTCGCCGGCAGGAGGTCGTCCTCCCGTTCGATGCGCCGGGGTCCCGGGGCGGCCGGGGCCCTCCCCCCCTCGGACGACCGCCGGGGGAGCGGCCTTCCCCCCCCCGGCGGGGGGTGACGGGCCCCGGGATGGGGGCGTCAGCCGCCGGCGTACCGGCCGAAGCGGTCCTCGAGCGTCTGCATGACCTCCCCGAGGGTCGCGCGGGCGTCTACGCACGCGAGGACGGGCGGAACGAGGTTGGCGTCGGTCGCGGCCGCCGCGGCGAGGGCCGCGAGCGCCGCGGAGGTCGCCGCCCCGTCCCGGGACGCGCGGAACGCGCGCACGCGGGCGACGGCGCGCGCCTCGGTCTCGGGGTCGATGGCGAACGGCGGGGGGGCCGCCTCGTCGTCGATGGCGAAGCGGTTCACGCCCACCACCACCTCCGCGCCGGCCTCGATCCGCTTCTGGGCCTCGTACGCGCTGCGCTCGATCTCGCGCTGGTAGAAGCCCTGCTCGATCGCGGCCACGGCGCCGCCCAGGGCGGCGATGCGCTCGAGCAGCCGCGTGGCCTCGGCCTCCACCGCGTCGGTCAGCGCCTCGACGTACGGCGAGCCGCCCAGCGGGTCCACCACGTCGGTCACCCCGCTCTCGTACGCGATCACCTGCTGCGTGCGCAGGGCGAGCATGGCCGACGCCTCGCTCGGGAGCGCGAGCGCCTCGTCGCGCCCGTTCGTGTGCAGCGACTGGGTGCCGCCGAGCACCGCCGCCAGCGCCTGGAGCGTCACCCGCACGACGTTCACGTCCGTCTGGCGGGCCTGCAGGGTGCTCCCCGCGGTCTGCGTGTGGAACCGGAGCGCCAGGGAGCGGGGGTCCTTCGCCCCGAAGCGCTCCTTCATGGTGCGGGCCCAGATGCGGCGGGCGGCGCGGAACTTCGCCACCTCCTCGAACAGGTGGTTGTGCGCGTTGAAGAAGAAGGAGAGGCGCGGCGCGAACCGGTCCACGGCCTGGCCGCGCCGGACCGCGTCCTCCACGTAGGCGATGCCGTCGGCGAGCGTGAACGCCACCTCCTGGACCGCCGTCGAGCCGGCCTCGCGCATGTGGTAGCCGGAGATGCTGACCGGGTTCCAGCGCGGCATCCGCTCGCACGTGTACGCGATCACGTCGGCGACGAGCCGCATGGACGGCCGCACGGGCAGGCGGTAGGTCCCGCGCGCCGCGAACTCCTTGAGCATGTCGTTCTGCAGCGTGCCCGAGAGCGCCGCGGGCTCGACGCCCCGCCGCCGCGCCACCGCGACCAGGAACGCGAGCAGCACCGCCGCCGTCGAGTTGATCGTCATCGAGACGGACACGCGGTCGAGGGGGATGCCGTCGAACAGCGTCTCCACGTCGTCGATCGTCGCGATGGAGACGCCCGCCCGCCCGACCTCTCCCGCCGCGAGCGCGTGGTCGGGGTCGTAGCCGATCTGCGTGGGCAGGTCGAAGGCGACGGAGAGCCCGCTGGTCCCACCCGCCAGCAGCGCGCGGTAGCGGCGGTTCGACTCCTCGGGCGTCGAGAACCCCGCGTACTGCCGCATGGTCCACAAGCGCCCGCGGTACATGGTCGCCTGCACGCCTCGCGTGAACGGCGGCTCCCCGGGGCGGCCCACCCGTTCGTCGTACCCGGCGGGCTTCGGCGCCGGCT
This sequence comes from uncultured Planctomycetales bacterium, assembly GCA_964546345.1. Taxonomy (GTDB): domain Bacteria; phylum Planctomycetota; class PLA2; order PLA2; family JAEUHO01; genus JAYTCP01. The sequence goes on along the minus strand of CAZJJQ010000235.1, from coordinate 2,887 downwards.
CGTAGCACAGGTCGAGCGGGATCCCCGACGAGGTCGCGCGCGGGGGGACGGGCTCCTCGGGACGGGCGGGCGGTCGAGGCGTGCTCATGGGCCCGCGATGCTACTCGCCGAGGCCTCGCCGAGGCACGCCGCTCACGGCCCGCCGCGGCGCCGGGGCGGGGGGGGCAGCGCGCGCAGGGCGGCGAGCGCCTGGAGGAATTCGGGGGGCGGCGGGGCCGCGTGGGTCATGGGCGCTCCCGTCACGGGGTGCGCCAGCGTGATGCGATGCGCGTGGAGCAGGAGGCGGGGGACGAGGTCCTCGCCGGGCGACGACTTCCACCCGTAGAGCGGGTCGCCCACGATCGGGTGCTCCTGGGAGCGCCAGTGGACCCGCAGCTGGTGGGTGCGCCCGGTCACGGGGAAGCACCGCACCAGGGTGTGCTCGGGCAGCCGTTCCTCCACCGTCCAGTCGGTGACGGCGGCGCGTCCACCCTCCACCCGGATCGCCATCCGCGTGCGGCCGGCCGACGAGCGGCCGAGCGGGAGGTCGATCCGCCCGCGCTCGCCCGTCACCGCGCCGTGGAGCACGGCCAGGTACTCCTTGTGCACCTCCCGCGCCGCGAACGCCCGCGAGAGCGCGCGGTGCACGGGCTCCGTCTTGGCGATCAGCATCACGCCGCTCGTGTCCTTGTCGAGGCGGTGGACGATGCCCGGCCGATCGGCGCCCCCCACGGTGGGGAGGTTGCGCAGGTGGTGGACGAGGGCGTTCGCGAGCGTGCCGTCCTGCCGTCCGCTCCCCGGGTGGACCGTCAGTCCCGAGGGTTTGTCCAGCACGAGGAGGGCGTCGTCCTCGTAGAGCACGACCAGCTCCCGCGCCTCGGGGACCAGCTCGGTGCTGCGGGGTGCCGGGACGTCCACCCGCACCCTCTCGCCCCCTGCCATCTTCGTCTTGCCCGGGACGGCCTTCCCGTCCACGGTCACCCGCCCGTCCTCGATCCAGCCCGAGACCACCGTGCGGGAGTGCTCGGGGAACCGCTCGGCGAGGGCCTTGTCGAGACGTACGCCGCGCGCCTCGGGGGGGAGGACGAGGTCACGGGGGCCCGGGGCCGGGCGCGGCGGGGGGGATTCGGCCACCGGTCGGGGGCTCCGCGGGCATCGGGTTTGCGTAGCCCCCGGGTCGATCGACCCCCGGGCACGGCCTTTGGGGTATTCCTACCCGAACTCCGATCCCGGCAGGAACCCCGTCCATGACGACCGAGCGCGCCGCCCCCGACTCCCCCCAGGCCGAATCCGGGTCCCGGGGGCCCAGCCCGCGGGTGCTCCTCGTGCTCGCGCTGGCCGCCTTGGTCGGGGGGGCCTGGATCTTCCGCAAGCCCCTCTTCCTCTGGAGCATGTGGATCAACGGGGCCGATCGGAAGGAGTACTCCGAGAAGCTGGAGGCGGAACAGGATCCCGCGATCCTCTCGCGCCTCGAGGACGGGATGCGGGACGCCGACAAGGGCGACCTCGTCCGGCTCTCCTGCGCCAACCTCCTCCTCGCGAAGAACCGCCTTCCCGTGGTGGAGGCGGCCCTGCGCGACGCCCGGCTCGACGTCCGCGCCATCGCCCTGGCGGCGCTCGGCAACCTCAAGCACTTCCAGTCCGAGTACGTGGACAACCCCGCCTACGACGTCCAGAAGACCCTGCTCGCCTGGATCGCCGACCCGCGCGTCCCCGGCCGCGCCCGGGGCATCGGCCTCGTCCCCAAGGTCTTCCGGCTCGACAAGGCCCCTCCCCCCGAGCTGATCGCGACGCTGCGCGCCGCCCTCAAGGGAGCCGACGGCGCCGGCGCGACCGACGCGCGCGTCGCGGCGGCCGGGAAGCTCGCCGCGTACAAGGACTGCGCCTCGGCGGCCGAGATGCTCGCCCTCTCCGCCTCCGAGTCCGATCCGTACGCCCGCTGGCACATCCTCAGCTCCACCGTCCTGCTGTACGACGCCAAGGTCCAGCTCCCGGACGGGAGCTACGAGAAGCGTCCCGACGGGACCTTCGTGCGCGCGTGCCCCGACGTGCCCGAGCCCGAGGTGCGCAAGGTGGTGCTCGCCGCGCTCGGCGCCCCGGGCGAAGGCGACCGCAGCCGCGGCCTCCGGCTCGGCGCCATGAGCATCGTCGGTCGTCACCCCGAGTGGGCCCCCGACGCGCTCGCGCGCATCCGGGGAGCCCTCGCCGACCCGGCCGTGCACGAGGTCGAGCGCCGCACGGCCCTCGACACCCTGGTCACCCTGAAGGACGAGCCCACGCTCGACCGCTTCGAGCGCTGGTGCCACGACCCTGCGGCGGGCGTCCGCGCGACGGCCACCTCGTCCATCTTCTCCAAGGCGCCGGGCCTCGACCCCAACCGCCTCCTGTCGTGCGTGGTCGGCTACCTCCGTGACGAGCCGCCGGGCGGCTACGAGCTCACCTTCCACATGGCGTTCGCCTACGTCCGCGAGAAGGCCGGCGAGTGGGTCGGTCTGCCCGGCGCCTGGCGCAAGTCCTCCGGATCGCTCGGGGCGGTGCAGAAGGGGCTCGAGACGCTCCTGCGCACGGGCTCCCTCGACGGCGCCACGCGCCTCCAGGTCGGGGACGCGCTCTTCCGCTGGCTGTGCAAGACCAACGGGCTCGGGGAGCCCGAGACGGACGCCGCCGCGGCCGCGCGCGCCACGTTCTGGGAGAAGGCCAAGGCCGGTGACGCGGCCGGCGCCCGCGCGGTGTACGACGCCTCCATGCAGAAGAACGTCAACCTCTGGACCTACGAGCTCGGCTGGCTCGAAGCCCACGCGAAGTGAGGGACTGGGAAGAAGTCGCCATCGGGCTGGCTCGGGCTGCTCGCTAACTTCCGCGACGGTCCGTGGCCGCCGGCCACGGACGAGGGCGCGAGTGAGCGCAG
>CAZJJQ010000234.1:0-6441 GCA_964546345.1 uncultured Planctomycetales bacterium | reverse complement strand
CCCTGCCCCTCAAGCGCGCGCTGGAGATCCCCGAGCGCGAGATCATCGAGCGCACGCTCCGCGCCCACGACTGGAACCGCCAGGCCACGGCCCGCGCCCTCGACATCAACCGCACCACGCTCTTCAACAAGATGCGCAAGTACGGGCTGCTCGACCTGCGGATGCACCCCATGGAGCGGATGTAGCGGAATCCACGGCCGAGGGCCTGATGGCTGCTTCGATGCATCGGCGGCCGAACGCGACCGAGGTGTGCGGCAGCCCTTGTCGGAGGGATGAAGGACGCCGGTCGGCCGGCGCTCTCCCACGGCCCTCTCGAGGGCCGCGAGCACGAGAGGTGTCTCCGGACTCGAGCTCGTCGCCCAGCCGATCACGCGGCGGCCCCAGACATCGATCACCACGGCGAGGTGGAGGCAGCCCTCCCAGGTCGGCACGTAGGTGATGTCGGTGACCCAGAGCTGGTGGGGGCCGTTGGCCAGGAACTTGCGCTGGACGAGGTCGGGTGCGGCGCCCTGGTGCTCGTCCTGGCGGGACGTGGTAGCTCACTTGCGCGGACTGATGCCCTTCAGGCCCGCAAACCGCATCAGGCGCGCAACCTGCTCTCGGCCCACCAGCTCGCCCTCGTCGATGAGATCGGCGGGGATCCGCAGTAGCCCGTACGTACCCCTGGAGGCCGCGTGGACCTCGAGGATCACCGTCCCACGGGACCTCCGTGGGCCCGAGCATGTGCCCCCCCACCGGGCGCAGGCTCCGAAGGCGCACAGGATTCAGGGGACCTGTCGTTCCGCGGAGGCCAAGAACCGAGCCCCTCGCCTACGTGGTCATGATGCCGGGATGCGTGACCCGGTCCTCCGCAGGGCCCTCGCCAGACTTCCGGGGCAGCTCCTCCTCGCGGCGGGGGTCGCCTTCGCCATCCTGACGTTGGATTTCGTGCCATGGAGGATCACGGCGATCATCGGCGTCGCTACGCTCGTCGCCATCGTCCTCCGCGATGCCCTGGAAGCGCGGGCGCGCGTTTGCCCAGTCCACGACACCCAAGTCGAGCTCCGCCAGGTCCCGGTGGCCTACGGTCCGTTCTCGGATCCGCCCGGCGGGCGTCTCGCGCGCGCGAAGCAGTTCCCCTTCGGTGGCGACCCGCCGCGGAGCCGACGCGCCGCCCCGCGACGGCCTCGCATGGCAACCCTCAAGGTGTGCGGGCAATGCGAAGCGGCACGAGCGGCATGGTTGCAGGCCCATCCCCGATCGTCGTGGGCAGCGGAGAGCCCGCGGATTCCCCCGGCGTCCCGGGCGTCCTGACTCCATGCGAGCCGCCGAGGCCGTCGCACCGGGGTGGGATGCGTACCCGGGAGCACTTCACCGCCCGTGTTCGAGTTCTCGAACAATCAACTCAGAATGTCGTGGCAAACAGCAGCGCGGCGAGCCGGTGGTCGTATACTCTCTGGCGTCTTGAGGTCGGCATGCCCGCATGGTCTCGCCGCTCCCCCGGCCTCCGCAAGGCCCTACGCAGGAACACTTCCCCGCCCGTGTTCAAGTTCTCGAACAGTCGAATCAGAGTGTCGTGGCAAGCAGCAGGGTAGATCATCTCCTCCAGCATCGGATGCCTGACAACCTGCCGGCCAAGGCCCTGCGGTTCAGTGAGTGCGTCGCTACCTTCGCGTCCGAGCTTCGGCTTCCGGAGCGACTGTGCTCGATCTGCGGCCTCAGAGGCAGCATGGCTCGCGTGCCGGTTGCTGCTGATGCGTGGGCTGGCCTTCGTCCGCTTTGCGCACGTCCGCCGGTTCCGTCTGCAGGCTGGCCTGCGTTCGCCAGTGAAGTTAGTGATCTGCTGGATATCGATTCGTCGCTTGTCCATCCGGGTGCTACATGCGGGCCTCCACTAGCATCCTTTATCGCGAAGTACAATGGGTACTCCCCAGGTATCGTCAACGTGATTCCCCCCAGAGTCTGGGTCTCAGGTGCAATCGCACATCGACTTGAGTCCGTGGGCGTCAAATCAAGGTGTCTGGATGGTGTGCGCTGGAGTGTACGGCAGGAGCGGCGAGATGCGGATCCGTCCGCGCTGCCCGAGTATTTTGAATTGACGCCGTTCTCGTCTGTTACCGGTCTTCTCGGAGGAGTGCCGAGCCTGTTGCGCTGTCCGGAGTGCCTCAGGACTCTGCCCGGGGGCTCGGATGCCGGGGCCATACAGCGGTCATCTTGGAATGGGGATCCTGTGGTGGCTCTCGACGGCTATTCGGGGCACCTTCTTGTCACGTCGGAGGTTGCGCAAGTGATGAGTGAGGGGGCGCCGAGAGACGTGGAGTTTGACCTCTTGCCGCTTCAGTAGGATGCGGCGGCAAAGGGGATCTACAGGGCGTCGCAGCTGACGCAACCTACAGGAGGTCATGGCGTTAGGGCGCAAGCTGTCTACGAGCGCTACGGCTTCCGCCACGGGCCTTCATCTGGCAACCGGGGCGAGAAGGGCTAGGATAGGACCGTGCTCGACCGTGGAAACTACCGACACAACTGCCGGTGCGCCGCGACGGACGACCTCGCTCCCTGCCGCCCGCCGAAGCGGAAGAGTTTTCAGGCACCCGACACATGACGCTTGATCCTATTCTCCGCTCAACTGCGGGCAAGCCGCATCTCTATCGCCTCCTCCGTGCCTCACCCGAGTCCCTTCGCATTTCGCCGGAGAGAGCGGATGTGCAGATATGGAGAGTCTCTGTTCCGCCAAGCGACAAGGCAGATGCCCTCTTTCGGGAGTTCGCGAGGAGTCTTCGATTTCCGAAGTACTTCGGAGAGAACTACAACGCCCTAAGTGACTGCTACGCCGACCTGTCTTGGCTCGGCCCGGAAAGCAAGATTGTAGTTCTAGAGCATTCGGAGCGTCTGTCGCGCATCCCTGGCGGAGAATTCCTCTGCGGCTTGCTCTGCCGTGCGGCCAGGTGGTGGGAGAAGGAGTCTGCTTCAGCTGGTCTTGGCAACTTCTTGAGAACGGTGCTCGTTGAGTCCCCGGCAGGACAGCTTGAACTGGAGGAGTTATTGCGGCTCACCGATGAGGGAGAGTGCGTGATCCTGAACGGCACTCTTCCCTAGGCACCTGGCGATCGCGTGGCGCGACGAGTTCTCCACCCTGTGCAGCGGCTCAGCGGGTCGACAGGGGGCTGCCGCAGGCGCAACCTGTGACAGGACGAAGTGTCTAGGTGCGCCGGCCGAGCGCGCCAGTTGGGGGTCACCGCGGACGCAACCTGTGCGTGGTCAAGGCGTTGAGGTGCAAAGTGTCCAGAGGGGCGTCGTCTGCCGCCACTGGCCGTCCGAGCGCCAAGGGTCTCGTCGCGCGGCCGGAATTGGCAGCCCCTCGGTTGCACTCCTAACGGCTCCTGGCTCGTAGGCGGCTCGCTTGCCCCGGCTTGGCCGCCCCCCGCGCGACCCAGGTCGCAGCCGGTGCCCGTGCGCCGGGCACCCGCCCCCTGCCGCAGCCGCGCGCCCCCACTCGTGCAGGGACACGCAGGAACGTGTCACCTACACATCACACCCCGCAGACCACGCGACTCTGCGTTTCGTTGTAAGCCTTTCCCCCATCGATCTTTACGCCGGTTCCCGCATGGACTGTCAAGCCGGAGGTCACGGGTCCCGCGAACCCACGCCGATCCCGCCACGGGGGTGGTTGGGGCGCTGGTCAGGTCCGTGGGAGCGCGCCGGGCGGCACCGGTGTCTGCGTGAGCCGCAGCGGGGCTTCGAGCGGGCTCGGGGGCACGAAGCCGTCGCAGACGAGCAGAGGCCCCTCGAACCGGATCGCCACCTCGAGCCCCCCACCGTCGGGCAACGGCATGGAGCGCAGCGAGAGCCCTCGCCCGCGGAGGCGGACCGAGGGTCCCACGACCGCCATCCCGGGCACGCCGACGTCCAGGTCCACCAGGTAGGGCTCCCCCGCGAACACCTTCACCCCGGGCTCGAGGCGGGCACGGACACCCCCCGCGCTCACGTCCACGACCGTCGCGTACAGAGGGTCGGAAGCGACCCGCGTGGAGAGGAGAGAGACGTGGCCCGTCACCCGGTGACGCGGATCGCGACGTCGCTCGGGGACACGAGAGGGTTCGGAGGGGAGCATCGGACCCTGCGAGAGCACGACCCGTGCCGACGGCCCGAGCCGTCCCGGCGAGCCGGTCCGCAAGGGGTTACGGCGGCGTACCGCGCAGGCGCGTCCAGGCCGACCGACGCCCCCGGGTCGTGATGTCCATCCGAATGGACGTCGCCCTCCCCCCCCGAAGGGAGCAGGGGGCGTCGCCTCCCGCCGCGCACGGCACCCCACGCTCGGCCTGCCCCCTGGGCTCGGCTGGCTCGGGCGCCCCGCGCCTCGGGTCTCGCGGCGCCTACGGGAACGCGCGAGCCGCCCGATGGCCCCCTCGGAGACGAGGCTACCGCCGGCCTACCGGCCGTAGAAGCGCCGCACCTCGGCGATGACGGTGTCCTGCTCCGCCACGCTGAGCCCCGGGAAGCAGGGCAGGCTCACCACCTCGGTCGCGAGGTGGTCCGACACCGGGCACGCCGCCGGCTTGTGCTTGGCGAAACACGGCTGGCGATGGAGGGGCACGGGGTAGTACACGCCACAGCCGATCTGGCGTGCCTTGAGGTGCGCGACCAGGGCGTCGCGGCGCTGCGCGCGCAACGTGTACAGGTGGTAGACGTGCGTGCCGCCCGGCAGAGGCACCGGCACCTTCAGCTCGGGGACGTCGGCGAACGCCGACGAGTAGCGGGCACCGATGGCCTGTCGCGCGGCGGTCCATGCGCCCAGGTGCGGGAGCTTGCGCCGCACGACGGCGGCCTGCATCTCGTCCATCCGGCTGTTCTTGCCCACGCGCTCGTGGTGGTAGAGCTTCTGGCTGCTGCCGTGCTCGCGCAGCATCGCGACGAGGTCGGCCATCACGGGATCGTTGGTCGTGAAGATGCCGCCGTCGCCGGCCGCCCCCAGGTTCTTGCTCGGGTAGAAGCTGAACGAGCCCGCGTCGGCGAGGCCGCCCACGCGCCGCCCCTGCACCGTCGCATCGACGGCCTGCGCCGCGTCCTCGAGCACGAACACCTTGCGACCGCCGAGCGCCGCGCGGATCGCGACGAGGTCGGCCGGGTTGCCGAACAGGTGGACCGGGACGATGGCCGCCGTCCGGTCCGAGACGAGCCTGCGCACGGAGGCGGGATCGAGGTTCTGCGAATCCTCGAGCACGTCGGCGAACACGGGAATGCCGCCCGCGTTGACCACGGCGCCGGCCGTGGCGAAGAACGTGAACGACGGGACGATCACCTCGCGCCGGTCGGCGGGCAGGTCGTCGAGCACCGCGCGCAGGGGCAGGTAGAGGCTGTCGGTGCCCGAGTCCACCGCCACCGCGCGCTTCACGCCCGTGAAGGCCGCGAACTCCTCCTCGAGGGCCTTCACCTCGGGCCCCTTCACGTACGCGTGCTCGCGCAGGATGCGTACGAGCGCCTCCTCCGCGGCGGGTCCCCACTGCGCGTACACGCGCTTCGGGTCCATCAGGGGGACGGCGGTCGGCAAGGCGGGTGCGGCGGACATCCGGGCGCTCCACGGGGGGGGAATGGCGGAGTGTCCCCTCGGCGCGCGCGCCGCCCAAGGTCCGTCCGGCGCGCTCGGACGCATGCGACCGGCCCCCCGCGCCCCCCCATTCCCGGGCCTGCCCGATCTCCCGCGTCCGTTACGCGACCGTGACCTCGCGCCCCCCCTTGCGCAGGCTCTTCTCCGCGGCCTCGAGCACCCGCACCACCGCGGCGCCCGAGGCCCCGTCGGTGAGCGGCTTCACGCCCGTCGCACACGACCTCACGAATGCCCGCAGCTCGGCCCGGAGCGGCTCCACGTTCGGCAGCCGCGGGATGCGCGTCTCGCCGAACCTCAGCGCCAGCGCCTCGCCCCAGGTGCCGGGCTCGGCGGGCACCGGGCCCTTGTCGTGGACGCGGATCTTGTCCGCGGGCTCCATGTCGTCGAAGACGGCCATGCGGCGCGAGCCCACGAGCGTCAGGCGGCGCACCTTGTGGGGATCGAGCCACGAGAGGTGCATGTGGCCGAGGCGCCCCCCGGGGAACCGCATCGTCACGAAGACGACGTCCTCGCGCGCGGGTTGCACGTACGCGGCACCCTGCGCCGAGACCGACTCGGGCCACGCGTCGAGCAGGTGCGCCATCACGCTCACGTCGTGGGGCCCGAGGCTCGAGAGCGCGTTCTCGTCGGTGCGGATGCGGCCGAGGTTGGTGCGCTGCGCGTAGAGGTAGTGCAGGTCGCCGAGGCCGCCGCGGGCGAGGAGCGACTTGAGGTGGTGGACGGCCGGATGGTGGAGGAGGAGGTGCCCCACCATGAGGATGCGCCCCGCGGCGGTCGCGCGCGCGACGAGGTCGTCCGCCTCGGCGGCCGTGGGCGCGAGCGGCTTCTCGACGAGCACGTGCTTGCCCGCCGCCAGC
>CAZJJQ010000233.1:0-6442 GCA_964546345.1 uncultured Planctomycetales bacterium | reverse complement strand
CGCCGCCCCCCCGAACTCCCCCTCGAGTCCGGTTCCCCCTCCCTCTTCCTCGGCTTCCTCCGCGGCCGGGGGCCCGGAGGCCGGCGCCACGGCCCCCGCGCTCGACCCCTCTCTTCCGGCGGTGGCTGTGCCCTCGTCACCCTCCACCGCGACGCCTCCTCCTGGCGGGCAGGGGGAGGCGGGCGGGGAAGCGAAGCCGCCGCTCGAGCTGCGGACCTCGCAGGCGCCGCCGACCGAGGAGACGGGCTCCGCCCCGGCGAAGAAGGTGGAGGGCCCGGCGGACTGGCGCCTGCTCGTCACGGGGGAATCCGCGGCGGAGGCCGCAGCGGAGGCCTCGCGGCTGGCCGAGGACCGGCGGCTCGTCACGAAGAAGGGGCGCATCGTCCATTTTTCGCCCGGCGTCGGGGAGGCGGCGGGCACTCCCGGCGGCGTGCGCTTCGTGGTGGAGCGGCGGCCGAGCTCGCTCAGGCTCGCCGAGGTGCGCCTACCCGAGCCCGCGGACGATCCCATCGCGGCGCTCGTCCCTCCGGCGGGGCTCGCGCCCGACGTGCTCGTCGGCCTGCCCCTCGAGGTCCCGGCGGCGTCGCAGGCCGCCGCGCTCGGCGCGCTCGCCCTGCTCCTGTCCGGCGACGGGCCCTCCGCCGTGTCGTTGCTCGATCCGAAGCCGACGGCGCCCGGCCTGCGGGTGCTGCTCGCCTACGCGCTCCTGCTCCAGGGGGAGCTGCCGAAGGTGCACGACGTGCTCTTCGGCCTCGGGGACGATCCCGTCCTCGGCGCCGTCGTGCGGTTCCTGACGGGGGCTGCGCTGCTCTCGGACCGCAACCCCCGCGAGGCGATCCGCGACTTCCAGGCCGCCCTGCGCGCGAAGCCCGCGTTCTGGCCGGCGCGGCTGCTCGAGGCCGAGTCCCATGCGCGGCTCGACCTGCCCGAGGAGGCGGCGAAGGGCTTCGAGGCCGTGCTCGCCGCGGTGCCCGACCGTCCCGAGGCGTTGCTCTCGCAGGTGTACTACCTGGCCGGGAAGGACCGTCCGGCGGCGCTCGCGGCGGTCACGCGGCTCGTGAAGGCGCGCCCCGACCTGGTGCCCGCGTGGTGGATGCTCGGCTGGGTGAGGCGCCAGGGCGACACCAGCGAGGACGCGGCGGCGGAGGTGAAGGCGTTCGAGACGGTGGTGTTCCTCCGGCCGCGGGATCCCGACGCCTGGCGGGAGCTCGGCACCGCGGAGCTGCGCTGGGCCGACGTGGCCGGCGGCCTCGACGCGCGGCGTGCGGCGGCGGCCGCCTTCGCCGAGCAGGCGGCGCTCCAGCCCAAGGACGGGCTGGCGTGGTTCAACCGCGGCTCGGTCCTGCACCAGCTCGCGACGGACGTGCCGCTCGCGGGCGACGCGGAGGCGTTCGCGCAGCGACTGGCCGAGGTGCGATCGTGCTACGCGAAGGCGCTCGACGCGGGCACGCTCGCGAAGAGCGACGCGGCGCGCGTCCACCACAACGTGGGGCTCGTGATCGACCTGCTGCCCTCGGCCTCGTCCGGGGCGAAGGCCGTGGACGCGTTCCAGGCGGCGGTGGACGCGGACCGGACCTATGCGCAGGGCGCCCTTGCGCTCGCGGCGGCGCGGGTCGCCTCGCGCGACGGGGCGGCGGCAACGAAGGTGCTGGCGGCGGCGCCGTCGGACGCGGACCCGGTCGAGAAGGGGGTGCTCACGGCCGCGGCGCGCTGGGTGTCGGGCGACGAGCCGGGGGCCGCGGCGGCGCTCCAGGGGTCGGGCGAGAGCCCCAAGACGTCGGGCGACGTCGCGCTGCGGGTGCTGCGGGGCCTCGTCGTGACGGGCTACCGCCGGGCGGCGCTCACCTTGCTCGAGGGCCAGCCCACGGACGCGCCGCGGCTCCTCCTGCGCGTGCGGGCCCGGGCGGGCCTGCGCGACGTGACGGGGCTCCGCGCGGACCTCCTCGCCCTGAGCCGTCTCGACGCGCGGCTCGCCGAGCAGCTGCGGGCGCGCGACAGCGAGGTGCTGGCCACGCTCGGGCCCGCGGCGACCCGTGGGACTCCGGAGGAGCGCCTCCGGTAGGGCGCCGGTCCGGGCGCGTCTTCCCCGGCGCACCCGTCGGCCGGCGCGGCCCGCGCCGACGGTCGGCTACGCCACCGTGAAACGCGCGGAGGCCGCCGGCACGCCCGCGAGCCCGAGCTCGAGGACGTCGCCCCGCACGACGGGGCCCACGCCCTCGGGCGTGCCGGTGTAGACGAGATCGCCCTCCCGCAGGCCGTACCACGCGTCCAGCTCGTGGAGCAGCCGCGCGAAGGGGCGCAGGAGCAGCGCCGTGTCGCCTCGCTGCTTCACGACGCCGTTCACCCGGAGCTCGAATCGCATCGCGTCGAGGGGCCCGGCCTGCGCGGCCGGCACGAACGGGCCGCACGGGGCCGAGTCGCGGAAGCCCTTCGCCGCGGCCCACGGGAGCCCGGCCTTCTTCGCCGCGGCCTGCCGGGTCCGATCCGTGAGGTCGAGGCCCAGGGCGACCGCTTCGACCTTCGGGCCCGCGCCGATCCGGAGCACCACCTCGGCCTCGTGGTGGATCTCGCCCGCGCCGAGAGGGAGGTGCACGGGCGACGGCATGGCGACCAGCGCATGCCAGGGCTTGAGGAACACGACGGGCTCGCCGTCGGCGTCCGGCGTGCTCCCCATCTCTTTGACGTGGGCGGCGTAGTTGCGGCCGATGCAGAAGATCGTGGGCATGGGAGCAGGGTATCCGGCCGGGGCGAGCCCCCGCCGCGGGGAGGGGACCCCGCCGGGGCGGGGCGGCCGGCACGGCGGGATCCCCTCGCCGAGGGGGTGGTACGCTCGCTCGTCGGCTGATCGCCGTTCCGGAGGGCCCCCGAGCCCATGCGCCTCCCCGCCGAGCTCGTGCGCGCCGCCCCGTGCGGGGGGCTCTGCGCCGAGGAGGGCCGGCAGGCCGCGCCCCGCGTCGAGCGTGCCCCATGACGACGCCGGACGAGGTGGATCTCCTCGCCCTGTGGCTGCTCGGGGCGCTCGGCGAGACCGAAGCCCAGGCCGTGCGCGCGCGCGTGTCGGAGGGGGTGCCTGCGACCCTCGCCGCCCTCGACGAGGCCCGCCGCGTGGTCGGCGAGATGGCGCGGGGCACCCCCGACGGAGGGGCGTCGCCCGAGCTTCGCGCTCGTCTGCACGCCGCCGTCGCGGCGCGAGGCGGGGATCCCACCGCCCCGGACCTCCGTTCCGCGGGGAGCGCCGTCCGGGGCGCCCGGGGCGGCGCGGCTGGGCCCGGTGGCGCGCCGCGTTCGCGGTTCCGGTGGGTGGTCCCGGGGCTCATCGGCGCGTCGTTCCTGCTCGTCGCCGTGCTCAACGTGTGGCAGGGCGTGCGCCCCCAGGCCCTGACGGCCGAGGAGGCGCGCTTCGGCCGGCTCCTGCTCGATGCGCGCACCGAGCGGTGGGTGTTCAAGGATCCGGTCACGGGCGAGGAGCGCGGGCTCGCCATCCGGGACGCGGACTCCCGGCGCGGCTGGCTCTCCCTCAAGGGACTGCCGACGGCAGGTTCGGGGCGCTCGTACGTGCTCTTCACCGTCGCGCTGGGGGAAGGGCGCGTACCCGAGAACCACGGTGCGGTCGCGGTGCAGCGGGACCGGCTCATCGACCTCGAGCTGCCCGCGTCCATCGAGCTGCGCGACGTCGCCTCGCTCGTCGTGAGCCTCGAGACGGACCCCCGTGCCACCGTTCCGGGCGACGTGAAGGCGCTCGCGAAGTCGCCGCGGCCCTGACGACGCACCACGCGCCGGCGAAGAGAGGGTCCGCCCGCAGGGCGATGCGTCCCGGGCAGGGGGCCGGGATAGAATCCGCGCCGCGCCGGGCGCCTCCCGGCCCCTCCCCGGAGCGTTGCCGGCATGCCCCGTCGGTCCCTCGTGCCGCGCCTTCTCACCGTCGGCAGGAGCCGTTCCCTCTCGGCGCTGGCCGCACGGGGCGTGCTCGTGGGCGCCGCGTTCGTCGGAAGCCTCGGCGCCCTGGGCGCGCGCACGGCGCTGGCCGAGGAGCGGGGCGTCCCGTTCGACTCGACGAACGCGCCGCTGCGCGACGTGCTCGACCGCGCGCGCAGCGCGGGACGGCCGGTCATGTTCGAGCTCTACACGGCGGCGTGCTCGTGGTGCAAGGTGCTGGAGCGCGAGACGCTCCAGGCGCCGCCGGTGGTCGCGGCCCTCGCTCCCTATCTCTGCGTGCGACACGACGCGGGGAGCGAGGCGGGGCGCATCGTCGCAGGTCGCTACCGGGTCCGGGGATTCCCCACCCTCGTGTTCACGGACGCCGCGGGCGAGGAGATCGACCGCATCATCGGGTACCTCCCTCCCGACCGGTTCGCGAAGGAGGTCGCCCGCATCCGCGCCGGCGACGGCACGCTCGCGGCGCTGCGCCGCGCCCACGAGGCCGATCGCGCCGCGCCCGGGCCCGCGGTCGCGTACGCCCGCCGGCTGGTCCGGGCCGGGGACCTGGCGACGGCCGAGGCTCTCCTGCAGCCGATGGCGGACGCTGCCGCGGCCGACGGGAGGGGGAGGCCCCACGAGCCGAGCGTGCGGGCGGGGGCGCTGCTCGGCCTGGCGGAGGCCTCGCTGGCGCGCCAGGACGCGCGTGCCGCCCTCGAGCGGTTCGAGCGCCTGACCCGCGAGCTCCCCGACGCGCCGGAGGCGGGCGAGGCCTGGTGCCGGTGCGTGCAGCTGCTGGCGAAGGCGGGCGAGGTCGAGCGGGCGCTCGCCACGGCGCAGGTCGCCCGCACGAAGGCGTTGACGGACGAGCACGCGGTCGTGCTCGAGGAGACGACCTTCTGGCTCGAGCGCCAGCGTGCGCAGGCGACCCTGGTCCGCTGGGGCGAACGTGCGCTCGCGGCGGGAGACCCCGAGGCGCTCCATCGCGCCGCGAAGTCGGCCCTCGAGCGGCGGCTGGTCCTCGGGACCGCCGTCGCGTGGGCCGAGCAGGCCGTCGCCGGGCTGCGGCGCGACCCGCTGGCCCTCGAGACGTGGGCCGACCTCCTCTACGAGACCGGGAGCCCGGAGAGGGCGGTGGCCACGCTCGTGGAGGCGATCCACGCGGTGGACGACGCCGAGGCGCGCCTCCGGTTCCAGGACAAGGTCGCCCGCTACCGCGCCGGGGCCGCCGCCCCGCCGCGCGCCGAGGGCGCGACCGCCGCGCCCTCGACCTCGCCCCCTCCCGTCCCCCCGCGCCCCCTGCCTCCTCCGCCGCCCCCTCCCGAGCCCGCGATGCCCGAGGCGTCCCCGCGGTGCCCGCCGCCGGCCCCCGGCCCGCTCGATCGCCCGCCCCCTCCTCCCTGCGCGACGCCTCCCCCCGTCGAGGGCGGCCCGGCCGGTCGGCAGGGGTGAGCCCATGAGCCGCGTGCTCGACGCGACGGACCCGAACGAGCCCCGGGTCGGGCCCGTGGGCTTCTGGCGCCGGGCGCTGTGGGGGCTCGAGTACGTCGCCGTGCGCGGGGCCGAGTTCCTGCTGCTTGCCACGCCGCCCGCGGCCGCGGAGGGCATCGCGCGGGTCGCGGCGCGGGCCTACTTCCGACTCGACGGGCCGCGCCGTCGCTCGACGCTCGAGAACCTGCGCGTCGCGTTCCCGGAGCGCGACGCGCAGGCGCGCCGACGGCTCGCGATCGCGTCGTTCGAGCACGCGTTCGTGCTCCTGCTCGAGGTCGTGCGGCGTCGGCGCGTCGTGCCCGACCTGCGCGCGTTCCGGGCGCGCAACCGCATGCACGGGGACGTGGCCGCCCTGCGCGAGGAGATCCGCGCGGGTCGGGGCGGCATCTTCCTCACGGCGCACCTCGGCAACTGGGAGGTGGCCGGCGCCTACCTGGCCTTCGAGCGCGTCCCCTTCGCCGCGATCTCGCGCGCGGTGCCCAATCCCTACGTGCAGGCGCACCTGATGGGCACGCGCAACGGCGGGTTCGAGGTGCTCGGCAAACGCGGCGCGGTGCGCGACACCGTGCGGGCCGTGCGCGAGGGCAAGTGGGTGGCCATCCTCGGCGACCAGAACGCCGGACGCTACGGGGTGTTCGTGCCGTTCTTCGGGCTCGACGCGTGCACCTACCCGCTCGCGTCGAGCCTGGTCGCTCGCCACGGGTTCTCGCTCTACTTCTGCGTGGCCCTGCGCCGCGGGCGGGGCGTGCACTACGACTTCCACGTGCGGCGCTACGTCCACCGGCCCGGCCTCGACCTCGAGGCGGCCCAGCGCGACATCCTCCTCGCCTACCACGCGGCCCTCGAGGAGTGGATCCGCCTGGCCCCGGACCAGTACCTGTGGCTCCACCGTCGCTGGAAGACGCGGCCGCCGGGCGAGGCGCCGGGCCCGCACCTGCCCGTCTACGACCATCGCAGCGTGGCCGCGCGCGCACGGCGGGAGGCCGCCACGGCGCGCGCCGCGGCGGCCGCGGGTGCGGCGGCCGGGGCTTCCCCG
>CAZJJQ010000232.1:0-6446 GCA_964546345.1 uncultured Planctomycetales bacterium | reverse complement strand
CGATGGCGAGCTCCTCACCATCCCTCAGTTCCCCGTCGTCGGGGTGCGCCACTCCATGTCGGGATAGAGCCAGGCGAGGAGGGAGACCGCGGTGGCGTGGGACCGCCCGAGGCCCTCGGGCCCCGAGGGGAACGAGCCCGCGTGCACGCCGTCGAGCGCTTGGGCGTTCATGGCCGGCACGAGCACGTCCCGCCACCACGCCTCCCCCTCGGCCACGGGGTCGAGGGAGCACGCGGCCACCGTTCCGTACAGGAGGCGGATCGGATCGGACGCGCCCCGCCGGTCCCCGGTGGTCGAGAGCCCCGCGCGTTGGTGGCGCAGGAGCGCGAGCGCCTCGCGGCCGGCCGCCGTGGCCGGCGTGCCCTCCGGCGGGAGCGGCCCGGAGAACGCGGCCGCCACGCGCATCCGCGCGGCCCCGAGGCCGTCGGCGCCGCCCGTGGCGAAGGGACGCGCGAGGGGCAGGGGCTCGACCTCGTGGAGGAACCCCAGGAACGCGACGGAGGCGCGCAGCTCCTCGTCGAACGAGCCGGAGCCGGCGAGGCGCCCCGTGGCGGCGTCCTGCAGCGAGAGGGTCCGCCGCAGCGCCGAGACGACCCGTCGCTCCACGTCGTCCGCCGTGAGCCCCAGCTCCTTCGGCAGGGCCTCGACGAGCCGCGGGCCGAGGCGCGAGAGCGCGGACGCGAGCGCCCACCCCGCGACGTTGTGATCCTCGGCGGTCGCGGCCAGCGCGCCGTCCTCCTTCGCGGAGGAGAGGAGGAACCCCGCCGCACGGCCGGCGGCCGTCACCGCGCGTCCGGTGAGCTCGGCACCGAGCTCGAAGGGCCCGTCCCCCGTGGCGACCTCGGAGAGGGCCAGGAGGGCCCACGCCGTCACCGCGGCGCTGCGCCCGTCGGCGGGCGCGGGGTCGAGGTCGCGGTTCTCGCCGTCGCGCCGGTCGTAGGCCCCGTCGAGGCCTTGACGCCCGAGCAGGTACCGCACGGCCGCAGGGACGGGATCACGCCGGGGCGCGAGCCGGGGAGGGATCGGCGCCACGGAGGGGCCGATCGCGACCGGCCCGGGGCGGGGGGGAGGCGAGGCCGGCGTGGCCGGCACCCTGGCGGCCTTCGCCGCTTCGGCGAGGAGGCGGTCCGCCTCGAGGAGCGCGGCCATGGCCTCCTCCGTCCGCCCTGCACGTTCGAGGAGCCTGGCCAGCTCGAGCTTCACCTTGGCGCGCAGGTTCGCGGCCTCGAGCGTGGCGACGGCGACCGCGGCGCCGGCGTCGGGCCTCTGGGGGTCGCCGGCGGACGCGGGCCGCACGCCCCCGACGGTGAAGGAGAGGAGGCAGGCCAAGGACGAAAGCAGAAGGCCGGTGCGAACCCCCACGTGCCGGTGCCGTGTCATGACGAGCTCTCCCGGGTCGCCCGCCGACCCAGCGGGGAGAACGGCGCGCACCGCGGCCGGTTCGACCCGCCTGCCCCCCGCCGCCCCCCTCCTCCTCCGCCCCTCCGCGCGCCCGAGGCCCGGATCAGCCGTCCAGGAGGTCTTCCGCGATGGCGTCCCAGTCGATGCTCTCGCGCTCGCCCTGGGTGATGGGCGGCATGGACCGGAAGCGGGCGTACTCGTCGAGGTCGCGGCAGTCGCCGAAGGGGTGTTCCCCGGCCGAGCGCACCCGGGTGCGCAGGACGGCGGCCTCGTGGGCCACCGGCACCGCCCCCCGGGGGGCCGGGGCGGGCGGCGCGTCGGTGAGGGAGCCGAGCTCGAACCCCTCGCGGACGACCCAGCGGGACGCCTCCCGGTCGAACCGCCGCGGGGAGATCTCGCGCGCCCGTGCGAGCGCGCGCCGGGCCCGGGGGAGGTCGCGTGCGCGGAGGTAGGCGCGGGCGAGGTGGAGCAGCACGTCGAACGAGTCCGGGGCGTACCCCAGGGCCCGCTCGAAGGCGCGGACGGCGGCGGCGGAGTCGCGCCGGAGGAGCGCCCAGCGGCCGCGGGTCAGCGGCAGGCTGGCGGCGACCCGGAGGAGGGCTCGCGCGAGGGGATGGCGGCGTCGCGGCATTCGACGGCTGGACCGGGGGGGGTGCGGCTCGGGCCTCAAGGCCGGGGCGGGGGGCGTCGATAGGAGCCAGGCTCCCTACGCCCTGAAGAAGTCTACGCCTCGCCGGTGACGGTCGCAACGGCTCTCCGGTCGGAGCATTCGGTGTCGATCAAAGGAACGCTCGAAACCTTCAATCTGCTGGACCTGCTCCAGATGCTCTCCTTCAACCAGAAGGTGGGCACCCTGGTCCTCGAGACCGCGAGCGGGCCGCGGACGCTCTTCGTCGAGACCGGGACCTTCGGCTTCGTCGAGGGCGATCCCCTCCCCTCGCGGGCGCTCGCGCGGGTGCTGCGCCGCTCGGGCGCGGTCCCGGCCGACCGGCTGGAGCGGGGGCTCTCGATCACGGCGCACTCGGGCCGCTTCCTCGGGGACGCGCTCCTCGAGCTCGGCGCCCTCGACGCGGACGGGCGCACGCAGACGTGGGTCGAGGGCGTCCACGAGCTGTTCTTCGACCTCCTCCAGACGTCGATCACCCGCTTCGAGTTCATGGAGGGGAAGTGCCTGGCGCCGAGCGGCGCCGCGGGGACGGCGATCCACCCGCTGTGCGCCGTGGACGCGCTGCTGCTCGACCTCACCCGCAAGATCGACGAGTGGGCGATCCTGCGGCGCGAGGTGCCGACGGACGACGAGATCTACGAGGTCACCGGGGTGATGCCCGACCTCTCCGATCCGGAGAAGGTCCCGGAGCTCGCCGCCGCGCGCGCGCTGCCCTTGATCGACGGCCGCAGCACCCTCTCCGCCATCGTCGAGGCGAGCGACTGCGACCGCTTCTCGGTGGTGAAGCTCGCGGCGAACCTGCTCGAGCAGGGCACCATCCGGCCCGTCTCGACCGAGGAGCTGCTCGCCAGGGCGGAGGACCGCCTCTCGCGCGGGGTCGCGGCGGAGGCCGTGCCGATGCTCCGGCGCGCCGTGGACCGCGGCGACGGCCCGCCGAAGGTGCGCCTGCGGCTCGCCGACGCGCTCTCCGCCTCGGGCGACCCGCAGGCCGCCGCGGCCGAGCTCGACACGTACGCGGCGGCCAACGAGGCCACGGACGCGAGCGGGGTGGTCGAGGCGCTCCACCGCGCCCTGCGCGCCCGGAAGGGCGACGCGGCCACCGCGGCCAGGCTGTGCGACCACTGGCTGCGCAACGTCGCGCGGCTGCGGTCGCGCTCGACCGACGCGCACGAGGCCCTGCACGCGCTCATCCACTCGGCGAGCAACGGCGGCAAGCCGCTCGAGGCCGCGACGCGGCTGGCGGCGTTCCTCGACCAGGGCGAGGCGCCGGGCGAGGACCGGCTCGTGCTCGCGGACCTCTACGCGGCCGGCGGCCACCCCGTGGAGGCCGCGGAGGCCCTCATCGTGCGCGCCGACGAGCTGGCGCGTTCGGGCCGAGGCACGCCGGCCCGCGACCTCTACCGGCGGGCGCTCTCCTACGACGGCAGCCGCGTGGACGCGCGCCGGCGTCTGGCCGACATCGAGGGCGCGGCGCGGCGTCGCGCGCACCGTCGGCGCATGGTGCTGCTCACCTGCCTGCTCGGGCTCGTCGTCGGCACGGCGGGCGTCGTCTACCTCGTCTACGACGGCCGCACGGCCCGGGTGGTCGAGGCGGCGGTGTCCCAGGCCGAGGAAGGCAGCCGCGGGGCCGACGCCGAGATCGCGACGGCGCTCGCCGCCTGGAACGACGCGGTCGAGAAGGCGCGGGTCGCCGAGGAGGACGACGGGTCCCTCACCCGCGCCGCGGCCGAGCTGCGCGCGGCGTACGCCCGGATCGCGGGCCGCCTCAAGTCCACCATCGCCACCGCGCGTGGCGAGGTGGACCAGCAGGGCGCCGCGCATCGCTCGGACACGAGCATGGACCGCCTGCGCAGCCTGGAGGCGTCGGCCTCCGCGCTCGCCGGGCGGGCCTCCCTCGTGATCAAGGCCGTGGGCGAACGCGCCCAGGCGATGCTCGAGGAGGGGGAGCGCGCGTTCGAGGGCGGACGGTTCCGCGAGGCCCGTCCCCGGCTCCTCGAGGCATACCGCCTCTCGTTCGAGGACGCCTCCCGGTCCGCACGCGCCCGCCAGCGGCTCGAGCAGGTGGACGGCTACGTCACCTCCTTCGAGAAGGCCCGCGCGGCGTTCGAGGCGGCGGCGAAGTCGCCCGACACCGACGAGGCCTGGCGCCTCGGCTGCGAGCTGCTCGCCACCTTCCTCGACTCGGACCTGACGCGCGAGGTGCGGCTCCCGGTGCCGGTGACCACCGATCCCGCGGGGGCGCTGATCCGCGTCGGCACGGAGGGCGTCCCCGTGACGACGCCGGCGGTGCTGCGCTACTCCCCCTTCGGCGCGACCGACCTCCAGCTGCGGGCCCCCGGCCGCACGCCGGTGAACGTGGTCCTCCCGGCGTACCCGGAGATCCGCGAGGCGTCCCGGAAGGGCGCCAGCCTGCCCCCGGTGCGGATCGCGCGTTCGCTCGTCGAGGGCGCGCGCTGGACGGTCGCAACGGTCTCCGCCGGACCGTTCGCCGTCCCCGACGGCGCCTGGATCGTGGCCGCCGACGGCCACCGCGTGCAGAGCGTGCGCGCGTCCGACGGCACCTTCACGGACGCGCGCGGGCTCCCGGCCTTCCCCGACCAGGTCCGGCTCGCCGGGCGGTCGAACGGGGGCCTCTGGTTCCTCCTGGGCCAGCGCACCTTCGCCTACGTCCGCGAGGGGGACGCCCCGTCCTGGCAGTACCAGACGAAGGGGCGCCTGGGCCACGGGCCCGCCTTCGTCGAGGGGCTCGTCATCCTCGCCGACGAGACCGGCCTCGTGACCGCCGTGGACGCGACGCGGGGCACGGCGCTCTGGCGGCGCCAGCTCTCCTCCCCTCCCGCGCAGGCACCCTTCGCCGGCGCCGGGGGCGTGGTCGTGACCACCCTCGGAGGCGAGGTCGTGGTCCTCGCGGCGCAGACGGGCGACCTCCGCACCCTGCAGCCCCCGTCCGCGGGCAGTCCCGCGCTGGCGGTCCCCTACAGGGACGGCATCCTCGTCGTCGGAGGCGCGGCGCCCGGCCTGGTGTGGTTCCCCCCGAACCGGGATCCGGTGCCGCTCGGCGCCGCGAAGCCCCTGGCCGGCGTGGTCCCCGTGGACGCGCTGGACGGGATCGCCTGGGTCGAGGCCGACGGGACCCTGCGCTGGCTGCCGAAGGCGCCCGGCGCGAAGCCGCTCGACCTGAAGGCGGCGGGGACCACCGAGTTCGCCCCGGTCGTCGCCGACGGCACCTGCTACGCGGTCGGCAAGGACCGCGTCCTGCGTGCGGTGCGGCTCGATCGCCCGGACGCGGTGGCCTGGCAGGTCCGGCTCGACGGGGTGCCCCGGAGCGGCCCGGTCCTGCTCGGCGACGCCCTGGTGATCCGCCTCGAGCACGGCCTCGTCTCGTACGGGCGGTAGGCGACCCTCAGGAGGGAGGGGATGGGCGCCGGGAGGGGGAACCCGGCCACCGGTCCCCCCCCCCGTCCCCCCGTGCCCCCCCTTGAAGGCCCGGCCAGCCCCCCGGCCGGACGCCGCCGCGGGGAGCCGGCCCCCCGCGCCCCCCCCTTCCCGTCCACGGATTTCGACATCCGCTCAACCCCGCAACGGGTTCGGCCGATAGGAGCCCGCTCCCCCGCACGGTGCGGGCACCGGAGGCGCCATCTTGGGACTCTTCTCGGGCATGCTCGGCGGCTCGTCGCTGGACGCGATCCTCGCGAAGGCTCGTCGCTGCCTCGCGCAGGACGAGTTCGAGGACGCGCTGGCGGCGGTGCAGAAGGGCTTCCAGCGCTACCCGGAGTCGGGCGTGCTGAAGGACATGGTGCTCGCGATCCGGCGGGCCCAGTCGCGTGCGGGGATGGCGGAGCTGCGCGACCGCGTCCAGCACGACCATGACCCCGAGGCGTACGAGCGGCTCATCGCGCTCTATCGAGGCGCCGGCATGGTCGCGGAGATGATCCGCACGACCGAGACGTACGCCGAGGTCCACGCGAACCGCGAGCAGCCGCATCTCCTGCGCGGGGAGCAGCTGCTCGAGGCGTACTTCATCGACCTGCGCGCGCGCGACGGCCGCGAGGCGATCGACCACCTGGTCAAGGCCGCGTCGCTCCAGCCCGACTCGATCACGCCCCGCAAGATGCTGGCGGAGATCTACTACGCGATCGGCGCCGACAAGGCCCTGCTCGGGCAGGCGGCGGCGATCGAGCGCCTGGCCGGCGACGACGAGATCCTCGCGCCCATGCTCGCGGCGATGCGCGAGGGCGCGGCGCCGCGCTCGGGCGAGTCGGTGGACGCGCTGCTCGCCCGCGTGGAGGTGGACGGCGCCCCCCTCCGCGACCCGTTCGCGTGGTCCGGGCGCAAGCGCAAGCCGGCGACGACGCCCGAGGAGGCCGGCCGCGTGCAG
>CAZJJQ010000231.1:5636-6460 GCA_964546345.1 uncultured Planctomycetales bacterium | reverse complement strand
GACGACCTGGAGGATGGCATCCACCTCGCGGATGTGGCTCAGGAACTTGTTCCCGAGCCCCTCGCCGGTGGAGGCGCCGCGTACGATGCCCGCGATGTCCACGAGTCGCAGGACCGCCGGGACCACCTTCTGGGGCGGGATGTACTGGGTGAGGATCGTCAGGCGGTCGTCGGGGATGCTCACGACCCCGACGTTGGGCTCGATCGTCGCGAACGGGTAGTTCGCCGCGAGCGCCCCCGCCGCCGTCAGGGCGTTGAACAGGGTGCTCTTCCCGACGTTGGGCAGACCGACGATCCCGGCTTCCATGGCGGACCTCGAGGGGATGCGGGGGGCGCCCCGCGAGGGAGCGGATGCTAGCCCGGTTCCCCCGGGACGCGACCCCGGGCGCACCCTCCAGCGCCGGTGCGTGGAAGGGTGCCGTGAATCCTGGGGGCGCGGGGGGCCGAGCGCCCCGGGGCCTCACCCCGGCGTCGGGAGCCCCACCGACGGCTGCTGGCGAAGGCGGCGCCCCCCCCCGCCGCGTAGGCTGGGCATCCGATGGATCTCCGCCGTCGCACGTCCACAGCCAGGGCCCCGTCCCTCCCCCCGAGGGGCTCGTCGCCCCGACACCTTCCCGCCACCCCCCCTCGCGGCGGCCCCGTCGCCACGCTCGCCCGCGTCGTCGCGGCCGCGGCCCTGTCGCTCTGCGTCGTCCCCGCGACCCGGGCCGCCGAGAAGGAGCCCCCCCCCCAGCCCCCCCCCCGGGGGCCCGCCCGGGCGGAGGCCGAGCCCCCGGAGCCCCCCCAGCGCCCGGGCCACCCCCCGGGGGGTGGGGCCCCCCCCGG
>CAZJJQ010000231.1:0-5626 GCA_964546345.1 uncultured Planctomycetales bacterium | reverse complement strand
GGCCGCCGAGAAGGAGCCCGCCCCCATGCCCGCCCCCGTGCCGCCCTCCGTCGCAAAGGCCTCGCCCGCGAAGCCCGCCATCGACCTCGCGATCCCCAAGGTCGTCAGGACCGCCACGTTCGCCCTCGGGTGATTCTGGGGGCCCGACTCCCGGTTCGGGAGTCTCGACGGGGTGGTGCGGACGCGCGTGGGTTACGCCGGCGGCGCGAAGAAGGAGCCGACGTACCGCAGCCTCGGCGACCACACCGAGTCGTTCCAGGTGGACTACGACCCGAGCAAGATCACGTACGGACAGCTGCTCGCGATGTTCTGGGACGGCCACGAGCCCACGGACGCCGCGTATTCGAAGCAGTACGCCGCGATCCTCTTCGTCGCCGACGACGAGCAGGAGGCGGCCGCACGCGCGTCGCTGGCCGCCGAGCAGAAGGAGCACACGAAGGCGATCCGCACGCCCATCGTGAGGACGTTCACGTTCTGGCCCGCCGAGGACTATCACCAGAAGTACGCGCTGCGCGGCGACCCGCTCCTTGCCGCCGAGCTCAAGGCGATCTACCCGAACCCCGTGGACTTCCGCGAGTCCACGGCGGCGGCGCGCCTCAACGGCTACCTGGCCGGCGACGGCAGCCTGAAGCAGCTCGAGCGCGAGATCGACTCCCTGGGGCTCTCCGAGGGCGCCGCGAAGCGCCTGCGCGATCGCGTGAAGGCCCACGGAGGCGGTGGCGGATCCTGTCCCGTGCGATGATTCCGGGCTCCCGGGCCCGAACGGGGCCCGACGGGGTCGGCTTGTTTGCGGAGCGGTCGCGCGGCCGCTACGGCCCCGGACGTCGCACCGAGCGGCGGCGGATCGGGGGCAGGCGACGCTCCTCGGGATGCGGGCCGAACGGCACGACGCTGATGGAGCCGTCGGCCTCGAGAACGGCCTGGCGCACCTCGGTGAGGTCGGCGTAGCCGTGCTCGCGGACGGCGGCGAGCAGCTCCGCCTCGCGCACGCCCTCGCGCGTGAGGTGACCCGCGAGCGCCCGGCCGTCGCGGACGAGCAGGGTGGGCTCCCCCTCGATGAGCCCGCCCAGGCGTGGACGCGAGAGGACGAGTCTTGTCGCCACGACGTTGACCGCCACGAGCACCGCCGCGGCCGTGAGCCCGCCGAGGAGGGAGGTGTCGTCCCCCACCATGGCGTTCTGGACGGCGTTCGCCACCAGCAGCACCAGCACGAAGTCCACGACCGAGAGCTGGGCCATGTGCCGCTTGCCCGCGAACCGGAGCGCCACCACGATGGCGACGTAGACGAGGGCGCTGCGACCGGCTGTGGCCGCGAGACCCGCGAGATCGAGGGTGGCGAGGGTCATGGGGGCTCCGGGCTGCGGAGGACGTGAAAGCTGCGCGCAGCAGCCTATCCGCGCTCGGGTCCGCACGGGCCCGCCCGAGCTTCCCCTCCGATGCCGCTCCGCGGACGTGCACGGATTGAAAGTCGGACTTTCAATCCGTGCAGCATCCCCAGGACGGGGCCATCCCCAGGCTCACGGCGCCCTCCCCCCGCCGCCCCCCTCCTCCCCGCCCCTACTCCACCTTCGCGCCCGCGGCCCGGGAGGCGTGCAGCTCGGCCCGCTCGAGATCGGCGTTGCGGCCGATGTCGATCCAGGTGCAGCCGTCCGTGCGGAAGGGGAGGATGCGGGCGCCTTCGCCCGCGAGCCGCAGGTAGGTGTCGAGGATCGAGAACGTGCCCGTCTCGGTGATACGGTCCAGCAGGGGCGGGGCGACCGCGTGGACGCCGGAGAAGCCGAGCTCGACGACAGGGCCCTCCGGCGTGCGAATCGTCGTGCGCAGGGCCTTCCCGTCATCGACGCGGCCGAGGAGGCCCTGCGCGTCGAACAGGAGGCGGCGCGACGTGGGGCGGTCCATCACGGCGAGGGTCGCGAGCGCACCCGAGGCCGCGTGGGCGGCGAGGAGAGGCACGAGCGGAAGGTCGGTGTAGACGTCCGCGTTGTGGAGGAGGAACGGGCCGTCGCGGCGCAGGAGGCTCCGCGCGGCCAGGAGCCCGCCGCCCGTCTCGAGGGGGGCCGGCGCCTCGCGGGAGAGGACGACCTCCACGCCGAAGCCCGCGCGCGCGCGCACGAAAGCCTCGATCCGGTCGGCGAACGGGCACACGTTGATCACGAGACGGTCGCAGCCCGCGGCGACGAGGCGGCGCGCCGTGCGCTCGAGCATGGCGACGCCGCCGACGGCGACGAGGGCCTTCGGCATCCGGTCGGTGATCGGCCGCAGGCGGGTGCCGAGCCCCGCCGCGAAGATCATCCCGTCCACGTCAGGGCCCCGCGGGGGAGGGCGTGGGCTCGGCCGGGACGGGCGCGCGCGTCGTGGCGAGGGGCCAGCGCCCCCGCTCGCGGTGCTCGAGCGCGACGCGGACCGAGGGGAACTTCGCCCGGATCGCCCGGGCGAGCCGCTCGGCGAAGTAGACGGACCGGTGCTGGCCGCCCGTGCAGCCGAACTGCACGTCGAGGGAGGTGAAGCCGCGCCCCTCATAGACGGCCACCTGGCGCTCGACCAGCACGAGGACGCTGTCGAAGAAGCCCGCGACGGCGGTATCGGACTCGAGGAACCGGACGACCTCGGCGTCGAGGCCCGTGCGGTCGGCGAATTCGGGGTGCTTGCCGGGGTTGTCGATGGCGCGGCAGTCGAAGACGAAGCCGCCGCCGTGGCCGCTCGGGTCGTCGGGCAGGCCCAGGCGGTACGAGAACGACCCCACGCGCACCGTCAGCCCGGTCACCACGGGCGGAGGCGCCAGGGAGCGGAAGGCGGGGGTCGCGCAGATCCGCTCGAGCACCGCGCGCAGCTCGGGCAGGTCCACCGCGACGAAGCCCGTCGCGAGCAGCCGCTCCAGGTTGGCCACCGCATGGGGCACGCTCTGGAGGAAGTGCGCCTTGCGCTCGTAGAAGCCGCGGTAGCCGTAGGCCCCCATGGCCTGGAGGATGCGGATCAGCACGTAGCCGCGATAGTGCGCGCGAAAGCGCTCCCGGTCGATCGGGACGTGCGCCGCGAGCGCGTCGAGGTAGTGCCCGAGCAGGGTCTCGCGCACCGCCTCGGGAATCGCGGCCTTCGCGTCGTAGAGCAACGACGCCACGTCGTACTGGAGCGCGCCCCGGCGGCCGCCCTGGTAGTCGATGAACCACGGCGCCCCGTCGCGGAGCATCACGTTGCGGCTCTGAAAGTCGCGGTAGAGGAAGTGGGAGGTGTCCGCCTCGAGGAGGAAGTCCACCAGCCGCTCGGCGTCCCGCTCGAGGCGGTTCTCGTTGAACGGGACCTTGGCGAGCTTCAGGAAGTGGTACTTGAAGTAGTCGAGGTCCCACCGCATCGACGGCCGGTCGAACGCCGCGCGCGGGTAGGCGAACGCGTAGTCGACGACCCGGCCGCCCTCCACCTGGAAGCGCGGGAGCTCGCTCAGCACCCGCCGGTAGACGGGCAGCATGGAGGCGGGGAACTCGCCGCCCTCGGCGGCGCGCGCCTGCGTGAGCGCGCGGAAGAGCGTGAGGTCGCCGAGGTCCTCGAGGAGGTACACGCCCGTGGCCTCGTCCACGGCGTAGACCTCCGGGACGGGCAGTCCGATGGAGCGGAACGCCTTCGAGTAGGCGAGGAAGGCGCGATCCTCCTCGGGATCGGTGCCGGTCACGGCGATGGCCGTCACGCCCCCCGCCCCGCGCAGCCTCACCATCCGCCGCTGGGAGCCGTCCGCCGCGATCGGCTCCGTCGAGGCGATGGCCGTGGCGGAGAGGCGGGCGAAGAGGCGCCGGTGGACGTCGTTCATGGGTTCGCGGTCGCGGAGCCGCATGTGTACCGCGGGTCGGCCCCGTGGCGACGCCTTTCCCACCGGCGCGGCGGGACCCCGCCCGCCCCACCGCCCCCACCCGCCCCAGCGCCCCCCTCGCCCCCACCGCCCCCACCGCCCCCGGACGTCCCCCGATGCTCGGGACGGCCGCCGCCCCCTACTCGAACGTCCTCTCGAGCGCACGCCGCGAGAGCCGGGGGCCGGAGCCGAAGGCGCGGCGGGCGAGGCCGTCGGCCGTCCTCCAGTAGGCACGGGTCGTCGCGACGAGGAGGGGCCCCGAGAGGACCAGCCCGGCGAGCGCTCCCCACCCCCACGGCCCCGGCCGCGACGGCACCCCGACGAAGACCTGGACCAGGGAGACCACGCTGACCGGCACGAACACGACCGAGGCGCACCCGCCGAGGACCGAGCCCACCACGAGGAGCCGGCCGTGCCACCGATCGACCCAGCGCGGAGGGGCCGGGGGCAGGAAGGCGAGCAGGAACAGCACGATCTCGGCGGCGCAGAGCACCACGAACCAGGGGGCGCTTCCCCACAGGGGGGCGGCACGCGCCCCCAGGAACAGCAGCGCCGTGGGCGCCAGGATCCCCGCGACCGCGCGCCCCGGCGTCAGACGCAGGGGATCGTCCGCCGGCGCGGGGACCCCGGACTCGGGGGGCCGGCTCCCGAGCTCCTCGCGGCGGACGCGGTGGCGACCCATGCGCGCCATGCAAGCACGACGGGGGCCGGTGTCCCGGCCCCCGTCGCGGCGTCGAACCCGGAGTGCGGCGCGCCTACTTCGTCGAGGGGGCCGGCGGCGGGTTGGCGTACTTCACGGAGCAGCCGTACGGCTTCGTGGAGGTCACGGGCGGGGTCTTGCCGTCGAGGACCGCGTCGAGGACCTGCGCAACGTAGCAGGTGGCCTTGGTCGGGTCGCCCTTGACCGACGGATCGTCGTCGATGGCGCCCGAGTACACGATCTCGCCCTTGCCGTTGATCACGCGCATGTCGGGCGTCGTCTTCGCGCCGTAGGCCATACCCGTCGCGCCGTCCGCGTCGAGGAGGACCGCGGTCGGGGCCGACTTCGCCTCGGCGACGGCCTTCTTCCACTCCTCGGGGGTCATGTAGCCCTGCTTGCCCTCGGCGGACGAGCAGATCGACAGCCACACCACGCCCTTGCCCGTGTACTTCGTCTGGAGCGCCTGCATGGCGCCGGGGACGTAGTGCTTCTTCACGAACGGGCAGCCGTAGTTCGTCCACTCGAGGACGACCCACTTGCCCTGGAACTCGGCGAGCGTGCGCTCCTTGCCGTCGAGGTCCTTCAGCTTGAACTCGGGGGCCTTCGGAAGGACCGCCTCCTTCTTCTCCTCCGGCGGCGCCGCGGGCTTCGCGTCGTCGGCGAAGGCGGAGAGGAACGGGACGGAGACCACGGCGAGGGCCGCGGCCGCGAGGAGGGCCGTGCGGCGACCGAAACGGAGGTTCATCAGGGGGACTCCAAGGGGACGTCGGGCGACGACCGCCGCCCGGGGGACGAGAGGAGGGTAGCGGCGGGGGAGGGGTGCGGGGGGCGGCGGGGGCCGGGGAGGGGCGGGTCTCCCCCCGGAACCGGCCGCCCGCGCGGACGGCCGCCCCGGGCCCCCGGTGCGTCAGGGCGTGCTGGCGCGTTCGATCGCCTCGCGGACCATCCGCGGGGTGATGACCGGCGGCAGGAGGAGCGGCTTGCGGCCCGCATGCGGGCTGAACACGACGTAGACGGGGACGCTGCTCCGGCGGAACGACGCGAGCGCGTCCGTGATCGCCTTGTCCTTGCGGGTCCAGTCGGCCTGC
>CAZJJQ010000230.1:0-6470 GCA_964546345.1 uncultured Planctomycetales bacterium | reverse complement strand
TCCCAGTCCTTGCGGAGCGGGTGACCGGGCCAGTCCTCGGGGAGGAGGATGCGGCGCAGGGCGGGACGGCCGGTGAAGCGGACGCCCAGGAGGTCGTACGTCTCGCGCTCGTGCCAGTCGGCCCCGATCCAGACGCCCATGACGCTCGGGACCTCGGGCTGGTCCCGGGGAACGCGGACCTTGAGCGAGAGGAACGGATCGGTCTTGAGCGTGGCCTTCCGGTACGCCGGATCGGGACGCTTCGAGTACGAGACGAGGTGGTAGACGACCTCGAGGGACCCCGCCCCGTCGGCGGGCGTCTTGGCGGGCCAGTCCACCCCGGAGAGGAGGTGGAGGCCGTCCATCTTCAGCTCCGGATCGTCGCGGAGGAAGGTGCAGATCTCGACGAGCCGGTCACGGCCCACGCGGAGGAAGGGGTGCCGCCCTCCGAGCACCTGCTCGATCACGACCCCCGGGAAGCGGTCGGCGAGCCGGCGCGCGGCCAGCGCGGTGACGGGGTCGGTCGGAGCGGCGACGCTCCCGGCCGCGGACGGGTTCGGCGTGTCCGTCATGCGGCCGTGATCCGCTCGCGGTTGCGCAGGTGGTCGTCGCTCGGGAGCGAGCCGCCGCCCCGGACGCGGATGCGCTCCTGCAGCTTGCGGATGGCGTCGATCAGCGCCTCGGGCCGGGGGGGGCACCCGGGGAGGTACACGTCCACGGGGATGATCAGGTCCACGCCCTGGACGACGTGATAGCCGTAGCGGCTGTAGGGCCCGCCGCCGATGACGCAGGCTCCCATGGCGATGGCGTACTTCGGCTCCGGCATCTGGTCGTAGAGCCGCCGGACCCGGGGGGCCATCTTGTGGGTGACGGTGCCGGCCACGATCATCAGGTCGCTCTGACGGGCCGACGCCCGGAACACCCCGGCACCGAACCGGTCCAGGTCGTATTTGGTGGCCGCCGTCGCCATCATCTCCATGGCACAGCACGCCAGCCCGAAAGCCATGGGCCACAAGGCGTTACGTCGACTCCAGTCCTTCACCCACTCCACCTTGGTGAGGATGATGGACTGCTGGAGCTCGGGGTCGAGCCCGCCGTCTACGTCGGACGGGGAGGGGGCGCTAGGGGACATGCGCGTGCGATCCTTCCGGCGCGCCGGGCGCGCCGAGGAGGGAGGTGACGACCGCGCCGCGGCCCAGGGCAGGGGCCACCGCGGAAGAGGACGAACCCGCCGCCGAGGGGCCCGCGAGCGGAGGGCCCGTGAACGGCGACGAGGCCTCGGTGTTCGGGGCCGGGCTCGTGGGACCTGTCCAGTCGAGGTCGCCCTTGGCCCAGACGTAGACGAGGCCCGCCATCAGGACGACCAGGAACGTCCCCGCCTCGAGGAAGGCGATCCAGCCGGTGCCGGCCTGAACCATCTCCCGGAAGACGACGGCCCACGGGAACAGGAGGGCGATCTCGATGTCGAACACGACGAACATCAGCGCGACCGTGTAGAACCGGATGTCGAACCGGATCCAGGCCTGGCCGATCGTCGGCTCGCCGCACTCGTAGATGGCCAGCTTGCCCGGGGACTTCTCGCCCTTGGGTCGAAGCAGGAACGCCACCGCGAGGTTCATGACGATGAACCCGAGGGCGACGACGATGAAGACGAGGATGTTCGCGAAGTCGAAGTACAAGGTGCCCGGCTCCCAGGCCTTCGCGGCGCGGGGAGAATAGCAAGCGCCCCCCCACGGTCCGATGGGATTCCGGGCCCCGGGATGCAGACCGGCCGCGGGCGGATCGCATCCCCCCGAAGCGACCGTCCGCCGCCGGCCACCGCCCCCCCCCGCCCCCCCACCTCTCCGACGCCCCCGCCCGTGACCCCAGCGCCTCGCGCCGGTCCCGCGCCCTGCCGGCGGGCCCACCACGACCCGCGGCGCCGTCCCCGAGCCCCCGCCGGGTACGAGCATGGCTCCGCGGATCCCCTGTCGGCCCCCCGGGTGCGGACGGTACACTCCGCCCCCTAGGGTCCGAATGGGCCGGAGGCACACATGAAGAAGTCGTGGATCGCGATCGCGGCGGCGGCATCGGTAGGGGCGACGGTCGGCTCCCTGAGCCTGTTCGGCTCGGAGGAGGTGGGCGGACCGGCGCCGGCCGCGGCCGCTCCGGCCGCCTGCGCGACGACGGAGGCCTGGCCGGGCGTCACCTTCAGCGAGCCCATGGGCGCCGTCTCCGCCCGCGACGGGAGCGATCGCGTCTTCGTCGTCGAGCGCGGCGGCCGGATCAAGCTGTGCAAGAAGTGGCGCGGCGGCACGCCCCCCGCGGCGCCCCGCCCGTTCCTCGACATCTCGAGCCTGCTCTCGCCCGGCTACGACAAGGGCCACGGCGGCCTCATCAGCCTCGCGCTCCACCCCGCCTTCGGCCAGAACGGCCGGTTCTTCGTGTTCTACGGCACGGGCACCGGCAACCCCGGCGACCCCTTCCGCGCGGTGATCGCGGGCTACAAGACGATGCCGGGCAACCCGGACCAGGGCGACCCGTCCTCGGCGCAGATCATCCTCACGCAGGAGAAGCGCAACCGCTCCCACCCCGGCGGCGGCTTCTGCTTCGGGCCGGACGGCATGCTCTACATCGGCTTCGGCGACACGGCCGCGGCCGACGACCCCGAGCGCGTCTCCCAGGACATGCGCACCCTCGAGGGCAAGGTCCTGCGGATCGACGTGACCAACGCCCCCGCGGGGCAGCCCTACGTCGCGCCCGCGGACAACCCGTGGCCGAGGACGCCCGGCGTGCGCGCCGAGATCTTCGCGTACGGCGTCCGCAACCCCTTCCGCATGGCGTTCGACGCGAAGGGCCTCCTGTGGCTCGGCGACCCGGGCCAGAAGCAGCGCGAGGAGGTGGACGTGGTCCCGCGCGCGGGCAACCTCGGCTGGCCCCTCATGGAGGCGGACGTCCCCCTCGTGCCGGGCACCGACGCGAGCAAGATGGTCGCGCCCGTGTTCGCGTACGGTCGTGAGCTCGGCCGCGCCTCGATCGGCGGCCAGGTGTACCGCGGCCAGCGCATCCCTTCGCTCGCCGACCACTACGTCTTCGCCGACCACATGGCCGGCAAGCTGATCGCCCTGCCGGTCCGCAACGGCCGCACGACCGGCGCGCCCGTGATGCTCGGCGACGTCGCCGGCGTCTCGAGCATCGACGAGGACGCGCAGGGCGAGCTCTACGTCACGAGCCTCGACGACGAGAAGGTCTACATGCTCGTCCCCGGGCAGTAGGCCCAGCCGATCCACGGCCGGCCCTCGCGGGGCGCGCGATCCACGGGGTCGCGCGCCCCCTGTCGTTCGTGGGCCTCCGCGACGGCGCTCCGCACCCCGGGACGGCGGCCCGTGGGGGGAAGGTCGGGGGGCGCGGGGGGCGGGAGGGGGCCCGCTGCGGCGGGTGGACGCCCCTCGCGCGACCCGTGAACGCCCCTCGCGGGGCTAGTGCACGCCCTTCGCCGCGAGCCACCGCTCGGCGTCGAGCGCGGCCTTGCATCCCATGCCGGCGGCCGTGATCGCCTGACGGTACGTGTTGTCGGCGACGTCGCCGGCCACGAACACGCCCTCGACGTTCGTCGTGGTGCGCCACGGGTCGGCGAGCTTCACGTAGCCCTTGTCGTCGAGATCGATCTGGCCGCCGAGGAAGCCGGTCAGCGGGGTGTGGCCGATCGCGATGAACAGGCCCTTCATGGGCAGGGTCCGGCGCGTCCTGTCGCGGGTGTCCTCGAGCACGATGGCGTCGATGAAGGCGTCGCCCAGGACGTCCACGACCTGGCTCCAGTAGTGGATCTGCGCCTTGGGGTTCTCGAGGATGCGCTGCGCCATGATCTTGCTGGCGCGCAGCTCGCCCTTGCGGACGATCAGGTGGACCTTGCCCGCGAACTTCGTGAGGTAGGACGCCTCCTCCATGGCCGTGTCGCCGCCGCCCACCACGGCCAGCTCCTGGCCGCGGAAGGCGGGGAGCGCGCCGTCGCAGACCGCGCAGGCGGACACGCCGCCGCCCGACTGGGCCAGGCGCTGCTCGTTGGGCAGCCCCAGCCAGTTGGCCTTGGCCCCCGTCGCCAGCACCACCGCGTGGGCGCGCACCACCTGGCCCTCCGAGGACTTGAGCGTGAAGGGACGGCGGCGGAAGTCCACCTCGACGACGTCCTCCGTGAAGATGCGCGTCTTCAGCCGCTCGGCCTGCTCCCGGAACTTGGCCATGAGCTCGGGGCCCTGGATGCCGTGCGGGAAGCCCGGGAAGTTCTCGACCTCGGTCGTGAACATGAGCTGGCCGCCGGGCAGGAGCTCCTGCGTGGGCTGCCCCTCGAACACCAGGGGATCGAGGTTGGCGCGCGCGGCGTAGATGGCGCAGGTCCAGCCGGCAGGACCGGATCCGATGATGACGAGCTTCTCGACGCCGTCGTGGCTCATGGGCGCGCTCCGGGAAGGACGGGGGACCGGAGGATACCGCGGCCCCGGGCTCCGGAGCCCCAACGCGCCGCGCGCTACGCGGACGGCATCTCGCGGGGCAGGAGCGCGCGCAGCTGGCCCGCGTCGATCGAGAGGGTGGGCTTCCCCGCCGCGGCGTCGGCCTCGACGGCGACCGCCCAGCGGAGGCAGGCGAGGGAGACCGCGACCGAGACGAGCCCGGAGAGCACCTTCGACAGCGCGGCGCCCGACGCACCGAGCGAGACGAGCGCGTTCGCCCCGCCCGTGAGGCCGTCGGTGAGCACCGCTCGGACCCCCTCGCGCACGGGCCCGGCCACCGTCGAGGCGACGTCGGCCCGTTCGGTTCCGGGGTCGGAGGGCTCTTCGCCGGCCAGGCGCGCCTCGACGACCTGCAGGTCGCGCGCCAGGTCGTCCCCCATCGCCTCGGCCTCCTCGTCGGAGCACGGCGCGACCAGGCGATCGAGCGCGTCCTTCGGGTCGGCCTCGACGTCACAGGCGGCGAGGATGGACAATGCCCCGACGTACGCGCCCCGGAACGCGGCCTGCCCGAGCTCCTCGAGCCGGGCCCTCGCCGCGGCGCCGGTGGAGGGCTTCCACGTCTGGCCGAGGCGCTCCGCCAGGGCGGGCGCGTCCGCGCAGAGCGCCTTCCAGTCGAACTCGGCGGGGAACCACGCGTCCATGGACGGACCATGGGCCGCCTCGGCCTCGGCCATCCAGTGCCGCAGCGACGTGGGGATGCGGAAGGTCATGCGGCGGATCGGGGCGGCGGGGCCCGGAGTGCCTACGCCGTGAACGAGGACCCGCAGCCGCAGGAGCCCTTCGCGAGCGGGTTCCTGAACGCGAAGCCGGCGCCCATCATGGACTCCTGCCAGTCGATCTCGGTGCCGCTGACGAACAGGGCGCTCTTCGGATCGAGGAAGATCTTGATGCCCTGCGACTCGAAGACCTTGTCGGCGGGGGTGGAGGCGGGCTCGAGGCCCAGCTGGTAGGAGAGTCCGGAGCACCCGCCGCCCACGACCTTGACCCGCAGCCCGGCGGTGGCCGGGGAGCTCTGCTCGGACATCAGGGACTTGACCTTGGTGGCGGCCTTCTCGGTGAGCGTGATCGACATGGGGTGCCTCGGCTACGGGAACGTGCGGACCCGTGCGATTCTACCGGAACGGGGGGGCCGGACGTGCCCCCCCCGCCCCCGGCGCCCCCACCCTCCCCCCCCATGGCCGACCTCGTCTACCTCGACCATCTGGCCACCACCCCCATCGACCCGCGCGTGCTGCGGCTCATGGGCCCGTGGCTCGAGGGCCGCTACGGGCACCCCGCGAGCCGCAGCCACGCGTTCGGGTGGGAGGCGGAGGAGGCCGTCGAGACGGCGCGGGCGCGCGTCGCGGACCTCGTGCACGCGGACCCGAAGGAGATCGTCTTCACGAGCGGCGGGACGGAGGCGGACAACCTGGCGCTGCAGGGCGTCGCCGAGGCGTACGAGTCGCGGGGCCGGCACGTGGTGACGACGCAGATCGAGGGACGGCCCGTGCTCGACACGTGCGCGTGGCTCGAGAGGCGGCGGGGGTTCACGGTGACGCGCGTGGCGCCCGACGGCGGCGGCCGCGTGTCGGCGGCGGCCGTGGAGGCGGCGCTCCGGCCGGACACGATCCTCGTGTCGGTGCAGGCGGCGAACGCAGAGGTGGGCACGGTGGAGCCCACGGCGGAGATCGGGGCGCTGTGCGCGGCGCGCGGCGTGCTGTTCCACGTGGACGCAGTCGCGGCCGCCGCGTGGCTCGAGCTCGACGTGCGGCGGGACGGGATCCACCTGCTGTCGCTGTCGGCGAACAAGATGGGAGGGCCGAAGGGCGCCGGGGCGCTGTTCGTGCGGCGGAAGGACCCGCGCGTGCGGCTGGCGCCGATCCTGCACGGCGGCGCGCACGAGCGCGGGCTGCGGGCGGGGACGGTGGACGTGCCCGCGGTGGTCGGCTTCGGGGCGGCGGCCGAGCTGGTGCGCACGGAGCGCGCCGGCGACGGACCGGGCGGGCGGGCGTAGGCACTGCGACG
>CAZJJQ010000229.1:1530-6478 GCA_964546345.1 uncultured Planctomycetales bacterium | reverse complement strand
GCCCTCCCCCTCGCCAGCCAGTAGGCGGCCATGAGGCGGAGCTCGCGCGCGCGAACCGCGCGGCCGAGGCGGCGCAGGGTGCCGGCGCACTGACGGAGGAGGTGCTGCGCGGCGGTGAGCTGGCTCAGAGCGAGCTTTGCGCGGGCGCGAAGGATGCGGAGCTCGAGCAGGCGGGGTTCGATGTCGGCGGGGACGGCCGTCAGCGCGTCCGCGCGGGCTGCGAAGGCGTCGGCGGCGGGAAACTGGCGCGTGAGGAATAGGTGATCGGCGAGAAGACAGGCCGCTCGGAGGTCCTCGGTCGTCAGCGCGGCAGGGAAGGACGCGAGCAGCGCGGAGGCCAGCGGCTTCGCATCGGGACCCGGAAGGAGCGTTGTGGCCAGCGTGGCCCGGTGGACGGGCGAGGAGAGCAGGTCGGGGTGCCTGGCGGCGATGGTGGTCGCGACGGCCTGGGCTCGGGCCCTCGCCTGCGCCGCCATGGGCGCCTTGGCCTGTGCGAGGACCTGGAGGGCCCGCTCCGGATCCGAAGCATCGACGAGGAGACGTGCCTCCTCGGCCGCCAGCTCGGGGACCGGGGTGCGGGAGAGGGCGCGGAGCAGTCCCTTGCGGAGCTCCTCCCGTCGGTCGTCACCGAGGCCCTCGAGGACGGCGTCGCGCACGGCGCGGCCGGCCAGCGCCAGCCGGACCTGTCCGCCCTCTCGGGAGACCGAGACCAGGCGGCTCTCCGGCAACGTCTCGATGCCGGTGGCTCCGCAGAGCGTGGCCGCCAGCGTCTGGGGGACCGGCGCTTCGAGCAGCGCCAGCTGCTCCAGGGTGCTGCGCACGGCCGGCGGTGCCGCGTCCAGGGCGCGACGCGCCTCCGCCGACAGCGCCCGCTCGAAGCGATAGGTCTCGAGGCGTGCGAGATCCCACGAGAAGCGCCCGGTCTCGCGCCGGAGATGGCCCTGGAGATATGCCTGCGCCAGGTAGCAGACGAGGGCTCCCGGCGACCCCTCCGACTGGCGTCGGACCGCCTCGACGTCGGGATCCACCGGCTCGAGGCTGGGGAACCGGTCCGCAAGCAAGGCGCGGACCTCGACACTCGAAAATGGCGGCAGCTCCACGATGGGGCGCCGCGCCTGGGCCGCGTCCGGGATGAGGAAGTCCGCGGGATCGTCGGGGCCGTGCTC
This sequence comes from uncultured Planctomycetales bacterium, assembly GCA_964546345.1. Lineage (GTDB taxonomy): Bacteria > Planctomycetota > PLA2 > PLA2 > JAEUHO01 > JAYTCP01. The sequence continues at coordinate 5,312 of CAZJJQ010000229.1, read as the reverse complement.
GACTACCAGCAGCACGCTCGGGGGGGGGCGTCCATCCGGGTGCTCGACCCGCGAGATGAGGTGACGGGAGAGGACGCGCAGCGCCTCCTGCGTGGGCGGGGGCAGCTCGCTGAAGTCCTCCACCAGCAGCACGACGGGCGACTTCTTCGACGTGCGCTCGCACAGATCGATGAAACGCTCGATGGCCCGGGCCGCGGCGGCCTCACCGCCGGTGGCGTCCAGGTCTCCACGATCGCCGCGAGCCTCGCTGCGGGTGGCGCCGTCCTCGGGATCGAGGTCGCCAGCCAGACGCGACACGCCGTCGGCGAGCCTGCGGATCGCGCTCCGTCGCTCGGCCGCGCTGTCGCGTCCGGAGAGCGACAAGACGGCGGTGCCGTCGGCGCGGGCCACGGCCTGGAACTCCCGCAGGAGCCGCGTGCCCCCCGAGCCTTGGGCCCCCTGCAGCACGAGGACCGCGTCGCGCGCAGGGGGCTTGGGAGTCGTCGGGCCGGCGGGTGCCTGGAAGGCGGCGCCGGCCTCGGGCGCGTCCACGAGTGCGCGACAGGCCCGACGGAAGCGCGCGAGCTGAGCCTCGCGTCCGACGAGACGCCCGCCACCCGCCATCGCGGCGGCCTCCTCCTCGGTGATCTGCGGGCGACGGCGCCTGCCGAGCGTGGCGAGATGGGCGAGCAGCGCGTCGGCGTCTTCCGGCCGCTGGGCGGGATCCCGTTCGAGCAGCCACGCGATGACCTTCTCGAGGGGTTCGGGGACCGCGGGGTGGACGCTGCGTGCGAGAGGCGACGCCTCCCGGCGGCGACGGCCGAGCACCTCGCCCGCGCCGCCGACGAGCGGGTCCCGACCCGTCGCCATCCGGAAGGCCACGAGGCCGAGCGAGTAGAGATCAACGCGGTGGTCGTGGGCTGCACCCTCGAGCACCTCGGGGGCCATGAAGGCGGGAGCGCCGCGCGCGATTCCCTTGACGGGGCCCACGCTCGCGAGCCCGCCGTCGGTCAGGGTGAACACGACCCCGTCCGGACGTTCCTCGCGGAGCAGGTTGCCGGGCGTGACGTCGTAGTGGATGAGCCCGCGGTGGTGGAGCGCGCGCAGGATCCGGGCGCCGTCCTCGAGCAGCCGCCAGACCTCGTCGGGCGGCAGCGGCGTGGTGCGGCCCTCGAGGCTGGTCCCCGGGACGTAGCGCATCACCTGGAAGCGGCCGTGCTCGGGGAGGCGGCCTTCGTCGAGGATCTCCGCCCAGTGGGGGTGCTCCAGCCAGCGGAGCCGATCGGCGGCCGGCTCGGGGTCGCCCGCGCCGAGGAGGCCCTCGAGGCGCTTGACGGCGACGTGCCGTCCGCCGTTGAGGAGGTCTTCGGCGAGCTCGACGACGCCATGGGCGCCCGCGCCGAGGGGCCGGACGATCCGGTAGCGACCGGCGATCACGCGCGCGTCGTTCGAAGCCGGGCTCATGACGGACCGCACCCCTGCCGGGGACATCCCGGTGGAGTCCTATCGGCCGCGATGTCCACGCCGCTGAACCGGGACTTTCGGGCCATGGTGATCGGGCGCCACATCCGCGCATTCGCCCGACTGCGCGTGCCCCCCCCGGGGTGGGGTCGAAGTCTTGCACGTCGGGCACCTGTCAGGTGCCTTGTAGATGCCGCCCGACGTCCCTACGGTCGGGCAGCGGGGATCCGCGCCTTCAACTCGGCGACGGCGGCCATCACCCGGTCGGCGAACGCCTGATCCGCATCGCGCCCACCCGGGCCCCCGGGCCACGCCACCGGGGGGCCCAGGGACAGGCGCACGTTCGCTCGCCGAGGCCCCTTCGCGCCCTTGCCCCACGCCCGCAGGGAGCCCTCGATCGCGACCGGGATGACCGGTACCCGCCCCCGGCGAGCCAGCACCGCGATCCCGCGCTGTCCCCGCTGCAGCGAGCCGTCCGTCGAGAGCCTGCCCTCCGGGAACACCACGAGCGCCGCACCCAGGCGAAGGAGGGCGCAGGCGCGTCGGACGCTCGTGAACGCCTGTCGCCCCGCGCCCACCGGCAGCGCACCCACGAGTCGGAAGAACCAGTTCGCGGAGCGCACCGCGTAGAAGTCGTTCGTCATCACGAACGTGACGCGCCGCGGCACCACCAGCTGGACGAACGCCGGGTCGAGATAGGACTGGTGGTTCGGGCACAGCAGCAGCCCGCCGCGGGGCAGCGCAGGGACGCGCCCCACGTGCCGCACCCGGAACAACGGACGCAGGACGAGGCTCGCGAAGCCCTCGAGCCCTCCGTAGCAGATCTCGTACAGGCGCCGCCAGGCACGCCCGAACGGGGTGGCGGGGCGGAAGGCGCGCGGGAGCGGCATCGTCCGGCGGCGCGGAGCGGAGGCCCCGCGCCCGTCGGTCACTTGGGCTTCTTCGGGTCGGCCGGCTTCGCCGGGTCGGTCGCGCCCGTCGGCGGCAGGCCGCACCCGGCCGCCTTGCGCTTCTCGTCGAAGGCCTTCGCGTCGCGGACCATGGCGTTCTTCTGCGGGCCCGCGTCCATCATGTTCACGAGCTCGACGTAGGTCCTGTAGCAGCGGTCCGCGATCTCGCAGTCCTTGTTGCCCGACATCTCGAACAGCGTCGAGAAGACCTTCGTGAGGTTGCCGAGCGAGTCGAGCACCGCGCCCTGCTCCTCGATCTCCGTCTTGTACTTCACCGTGACGCGGAGGTAGTGCAGGACCGCCTCCTCGAGCTTCGCCTTCGCCTCGGGCAGCTTGCCCGCCTCGCGCAGGGCCTTCGCGTCCGCCACCGCCACGTTCCCGAGGCCGTTGTATGCGCCCGCCAGCACGTCGCTGTTGCGCGACTCGGTCGCCTTGTCGAAGAACGACTTGGCCTCCGCCTCCTTCTTCGTCATCACGAGGCAGCTGCCCAGGCCGACGAGCGCGCGCTGCTTCGTCACGTCACCCTGGCCGTCGGACGCCTTCTCGGCCGCGCTCACGAGCGCCCGGTACGCGGTGGCCGCGTCGTCGTACTTCCGCATGAGCTCGAGCGTCAGGTAGATGCGGGTCCACTCGGCGCGCAGGGCGTCGCGGGCGTTCATGCCCGGCGCCGACTTGACCGCCTCGAGCGCCTTGGTCGCGCCCTCCACGTCGTTCTTGCCCATCGCGATCTTGGCGCGGATGACCTGCACGTCCACGTAGAAGTACGACTTCGGGAACGCCGCGAGCAGGTCGTCGATCGCACCGAGCACCGCGCCCGGCTCCCCCAGGTTGGCCAGCATCTGGACCCGGTAGTACATCGCGAGCTGCTTGCCGAAGCCCGAGAGCTCGCCCGCCGCCGTCGCGAAGCCGTCCGACGCCTCCTGGAAGTAGGAGGAGCCCGCGTCGTTCATCGCCTGCTGGAACGCGGGGTTGATCACGCGATCCGACGCGAGGATCTTCCGCACCACCCCCGCCGGCTTGTTGAAGCCCTTCGTGTTCTTCACCACGTCGTAGCCGGCATCGACCTGCGCCGGCGCCGACTCGCGGAGGTGGTCGTCCGTCGGCTCGTCGTCCGGGCCGGGGACCGGCGCGTCCTTCGCCCCGGGGGCCGGTACCCACTTCCCGTCCGGCCCCAGGATGAGGTCGGCCCAGACCGGCCCGGACGCGGATCCGAGCACCGCGAGTCCCAGGGCGGCTCCGGTGACGAGGCGGAACAGGCGAGAACGGTCGATCATGGCGCTGACGGTCCTTTCCGGGTCGGATCCCGGGGGGGGGGGGGGGGCGGGCCCGGGGCGGCGCGGGGGGGGGGGGCGGACGGGGGGTGCGCGGGCGGGGCAGCACAGGGGGGCGGGG
>CAZJJQ010000229.1:0-1520 GCA_964546345.1 uncultured Planctomycetales bacterium | reverse complement strand
CGGACGGTCCGGTCCGGGTCGGAGCGCGGGGGGGGCGCGCGCGCGCGACCGCTCCGAGTCGGAGGGGTGAGCCTACCGGGGTGACCTCGGCCGGTCAATCCGAGTCGGCGGGATCCGAGGGGATCCCTTACGAAGGGGAACGAAGCGGTCTCTCGGGAGTTCAGGGGGCGGCGGGGGACGACCCCGCACAGGCTTCCCCGGGGCCCGCGGCGCCGCCCGCCCCCCGCGTCCGCCCCGCGATCCTCGTCGTCTCCTCCAGGGGGAGGCGCATCAGCCGGTGGCCCTCGAGGCGGCGCCGGCGGAACGCGACCAGCTCGGCCACGATCGACACCGCGATCTCCCCGTGGGTGCCGCCTCCGATGTCGAGGCCGATGGGCGCATGGAGCCGTGCCAGGTCGATTCCGTCGAGCCGCCCCTCGTCGCGCAGGCGCCCGAGGATGCCCCGCACCTTCACCCGGCTCCCGATGAGGCCCACGTACGCGGCCTTCGAGTGGAGCGCGAAGTCGAGGCACGCCTGGTCCATCGCGTGGCCCCGCGTCACGACGACGCAGGACGCCGACGCCGGGATCGAGAGCTGCGCGAACACCTCGTCCCAGGTGTCGGCCGACACCCGCCGGGCCGCGTTCGGGAAGCGCTCCTCCGTCACGAACATCGCGCGATCGTCCGCGACCGTGACGCGGAAGCCCGCATCCGCGGCCATCGCGCTCACGCTGCGGCTGACGTGCCCGCCGCCGAACAGCACCACGTGCGGGGCCGTGATCGGCTCGACGAACACCTCGACCAGCCCCCCGCACATGAGCCCCGCCGAGCCCGTGGCCTCCTCCGTGAGGCGGAACTCGAGCTTGCGCGGCAGCTCGCTCTCGAGGACCTCCTTCGCCGCCGCCACGACCTCGGCCTCGACGCAGCCGCCGCCGACGGAGCCCGACATCCCGCCCGACTCGCGCAGCAGGAGCCGCATCGCCTCCTTGCCGGGCGTGCTGCCCGTCGTGGACACGACGGTGCACAGGACGCCGCGTTCGCCGCGGGCCCGCATCTGGGCGATCTCCTCGAAGACGTCGATCACGCGGCCATCCTACGGACGGGCCACGGGCCCGCGAGGCCGGGGTCGCCCGATCCCGTGGCGTCCGCCCTCAGATCGGCGGCGTCTTCTTCTCGGGGTCGCCCACACCCCGCACCACGAGCCCCGCCCGCGCGAGGGCCGCCGCGGCCACGCCCGACCCCCGCACGACGGCTCCGTCCACGTGCGTCCCCTGCGTCCCGCACGAAGGGCTGCGTTCGGTGAGCCACGCCTCCGTCGCCCCCGCCTCGCGCGCCGCCTCGACGGCGCGCCTCGCTCCCTCGACGAACGCCGCCGTCACGTCGCGCCCGTGCACGTCCACCACGCGCGCGCGCCCGTCGAGCGCCGCCGCCCCGTCCCCGCCGCGCAGCTCGGCCGCCGGGCGCGGGGTGCCCAGGCCGCCGAGCTCCTCCGGGCACACGGGCACGAGGGGGATCCCCGCCTGCGCCCGTTCGGCGACCGC
>CAZJJQ010000228.1:0-6488 GCA_964546345.1 uncultured Planctomycetales bacterium | reverse complement strand
GCGAACACGAAGAAGAAGCTCCACCTGAAGCGCTACCTCGAGCGGTGGGGCGGGCAGGGGCCGACGCAGGGCGCCCTGTTCGGCGACTGAGCCTGCCGTTCCCGCGGACGATGAGGCCGCAGCGCGGTCCCATCGGACCGGAACCCGCCGTCGGGGCCCATCCATGGGCCCCTGGGGCGCAGCGGATGCCACGACCGAGGGGAGGGTCCGCGAAGCCGGGGCCGCGGAGCCCCCGGGGTGAGGCCCCAGCGGATCGGTCGGGCGCGAGGGGCCGATCCCGCACGCTTCCGTCCGCCGGTCACCGCCCTCGCGTCGGAACGGGAGGCGGAACCGGATCCTCCGCCGCGGAGGACCTCGGCGCCGTGGGCTTCGGGTCCGGGCGTGGGCGCGCGGGCTCGGTGGAGCTCGCCTCGGTGGGGTCGTACGCGGGCACGACACGCGCGGGCGGTGCGAACGTACGCCCGGCATCCACGAGGACCCCGGGACCCCGCGGGTCCAGCCGCGCGGTGGCCCCGGGCCCCAGGGTGGAGACGGAGCTCCACCCGAACTCGCCCTCGATCCGCATCCCGGACTGTCGTGGCGACACGGCGTCGTTCGTGATCTCGTACCCACCTTCGACCGAGCCCGCGATGACGCCGGTCGTGGCGCGAGGAACGAGGACGCGGAACCTGCCGCCCTCCACCTCGACCTCCACCTCGATCGGGCCGGCATTCTGTTGCCCCGTCCGGAAGCGCAACGTCTCCGGCTGCGATGGGTCGGCGTCCAGCACGACGGCATGCCCGACGGGGACCCACGTCGAGAATGCCCGGCTGCGGAGCCAGGTCCCGTCGCCGGAGGAGGTGCGGAAGAGGCCCGCTCGCGCCGCCCGCCCCTTGGGCGCCTCGACCTGAACGGCGGTACGCCGCCCGCGCGCGGCCACCGCCCAGGCGGTGGAGAGGCCGAGCGAGGTCCGGTCGGAGAGCGCCCCGCTCGCGGCCCCCGACGCGACGAACAGGTACTCGACGCCTCGCTCCAAGCCGAGGGACCGGGCCGTCGTCGCCGGGTCGAGGCGGATCACGTCGCCGGCGTCCGAGGTGAACGTCGCCTGCGCACTCCCCGTCTCGACGACGTCTCCCTTGCCCACGGCGATCGGGACCTCCGCCGCCTTGCCGTTGACCTTCACCTCTGCGCCGTCCGTGATCCGGCCGGCGAACGCAGGGCCTGCGCCTCCGAGGAGCGCGAGGGCGGAGGCGAGCGCGGTGGTCACGAGCTTCGTCACGGCCCCCTCCTTGGCGTCCGGTCGGACCGGCACCCGGCGCAACGCGAGGTGGGCCCGGGGTTCGACCGCGCCCAGCGCGAGCGGATGCGGAGGTCGGAGGGTCCCGAGCTCATCTGGATCCGCCCGGCGGTCCCGATCCCTCGAGCCCGGGAAACGTCCGCCGCTCGTCCGCGGTGAGCTCGCGGGTCACGCGCCGATCCGCGACGGCGAGGAGACCCGCCGCGCGGAGCTCCCACAGTCGGGCCGTCCCGTCCCGGGAGACCGTGAGCGCCGCCGCCCCGTCCTGGGAGATCGTCCCCAGCTCGATCCAGTCCTCGTGTCCGCGCAGGACGGCCAGCTCGCGACCAGCCACGTCCCAGACGCGGGCCGTTCCGTCTCTGGAGCTCGTGATGACGCGCGTTCCATCGGGACTGAAGCTCGCGGTGAGAACGACATCCTCGTGCCCGCGGAGGACGGCGAGTTCGGCCCCGGAGGCGTCGCGGATCCACGCAGTTCCACCGCGGGAGCGCGTGACGAGCTTCGTGCCGTCGGGCGACGCCGAAGGCCCGTGGGTCGGGCGATCCGCGCCACGGCGCACGGCGAGCAGGTGCCCCGCGAGATCCCAGGTCATCGCGGCATCCCCCTCCTCCGTGACCACGGTCGCCCCGTCCGGCGCGAACGCCACGCTCAGCAGCGGCCCCTTGCCCTGCCGCGGCAGCATCGCTAGGGGCTTCCCGGACGGGTCCCAGATCAGCGCCCCTGCGTCGCCCGCCGTGACGATCTTCGATCCATCGGGAGCGAACGACGGCAGGCTACAGGCGCGGCCCTGAGCGCCCAGCACCGACCTCTCGTGGCCCTCGAGATCCCACACGCGTGCCGTCCCGTCCATCGAGGTGGTGACGATGGTCGTGCCGTCCGGAGCGAAGCTCGCGCCCGTCAGACGTCCACGGTGTCCGCGCAGGACGGCGAGCCGCCGGCCGTCCGTGGCCCATACGACCGCCGTCGAGTCCACGTCGATCGGCGCCGCTCGGGCCGCACCGTCCGGAGGGCGGGAACGCGCCTCGTCCGGCCGGATCACCGGAGCCCGTGGGGAGCGCTCGGTCCCGCCCGGGGCCGGAGGCCCCGCGCTCCGAGGCGACACGGCGGCGGCGCCCGTCACGTCCCACGTCCGGGGCGAGGCCCGGAAGGTCGTGACCACCTTCGACCGGTCGGGCGACAGCACGGCGAGCTCGACCGACGCCCCGCGCACCCCGAATGCGGCCACCTCGCTCGCGACCACGTCCCAGGTACGGCCGGTCCCGTCCGCCGACGTGGTGACGAGCCGGGCTCCGTCCACGGAGAAGGAGGCCGAGCGGATCGCGCCCCCGTGCCCGCGGAGGACCGACCTCGAAGTGCCGTCCTCGCCCCAGATCCGGGCCGTCCCGTCGTCGGAGGCGGTGGCCAGCAGGGACCCGTCGGGAGACACGCACGCCACCCAGACGGGGCCCTCGTGCCCTCGCAACGCGGCGACCTGCGCCCCCGGGACCCCCCTATCCTCGCCGTCACGCGCGCGGACCCACCACACGCGCGCCGTCCCGTCCACGGACCCGGTGACGAGGCGGGCTCCGTCCGGAGACCATGCCGCAGCGACGACCCAGTCCTCGTGTCCTCGCAGGACCAGGAGCTCCGCGCCGGCGAGACTCCACACGCGCGCGGATCGGTCCTCCGAGGTCGTGGCGATGGAGGCGCCCTCCGGTGAGAAGGCAGCCGTCCGAACCCGCCCCGCGTGCCCGCGCAGGACGGCCAGCTCCTTCCCCGACGGGTCCCAGAGGCGCGCGCTGCCGTCGTTCGAGCACGTGAGGATGCGCGCGCCGTCCGGCGAGAACGCCGCGACCGGAAGGGCGCCCGTGTGCCCCGCCAGGGTCGCGAGTAGCGTCCCGTCGGCGGACCAGACGCGAGCCGTCGCGTCCTCGGACGCCGTGACGATCTTCGATCCGTCGGGGGAGAACGCCGCGCTCGACACCCAGCCCCCGTGCCCGCGCAGCACCGCGAGGGGCCGCCCTGCCAGGTCCCACACGCGCGCGGTCCCATCCTTCGAGGCCGTGACGACCCGCCCACCGTCCGGAGAGAACGCGGCCGAGAGGACCCAGTCCGCATGGCCGCGCAGCACCGCCCCCTCGCCGCCGGTCACCTCCCACAGCCGAGCGGTGCCGTCGCTCGAGGCCGTGACCAGCCTCGAACCGTCGGGTGAGAGCCTCGAAGCCAGGATCGGCCCGTCGTGCCCACGGAGGACGACCCGCTCGCGGGAGCCCATCAGGGCGCTGCGGAGCGCCTGCTGGCAGGGCAGCTCGTCCCGTGCAAGCCTCACCGCCTCGCGCGCGAGCAGCAGGGCGCGCATGGGCTGACCTACGGCCAGCTGGGCCTCGGAGGCGGAAGCGAGCGCCAAGGCCCGGGCGCGCAGGAGCGCTCGTTCCTTCGCGGCGCTCGCCGTCTCCGCCGCGTCGCGCAGCCGCAGCGACACGACGACGGCCACGAGCAGCACCGCGATGAGACCCGCCATGACGCCCACCGCCGCCCGTCGCAACAGCCTCGCCCGCCGTGCGCGGCCGACCGAGGCCACCACGAACGCTCGTTCGATCGACGTCAGCGCGAATCCTCGCGCCAGGAGCTCACTGCTCTCCGACAGCCGCCGGCCCACGTCCAAGTCGCTGCCCGGGCGCCCCGCCGCGTCCCAGCTCGCCGCCGAGGACCGCACCCGCGTCCGCGCCCGGAGCAGCGCCTCCTCCGCTCGGAGCTGTCGGGCCATCTCGTCCCACGTCCGGAAGAGCGCCTCGTGGACGACGGAGACCACCGGCTCTCCGGCCGCGCCACGCCCGCTCACGAACAGCCGCGCCTCGACGAGCCTGGCGACCAGCGAGGCGGCGCCGGGCGCCCTTGTCACCTCGTCGAGCCTCGCCCATCGACGGGTCGCCGTCCGCAGACCGCCTTCGCCGACATCGACGAGCGCCCTCACGACGGGCGGGAACGCCCCCCGCTCCTCCTCGGAGAGCCCCTGCCACGCGTCGTCCGCGCGACGGCCGAGCGCTCCGGTGATCCCGCCGAGCGCCCGATACGCCTCGAAGGTCAGCACGTTCTGCGGCAGGCGCCGGCGCTCGTACAGCTCCGACAGGGCGAACTCGAGGAGGGGGAGCGTGCCGATGCCGATCAGTGCCTCGGCGAGCAGCACGTCGTCGAGCGTGCGCCGAGTGGCGGGATCCGTCTCGAAGACGAGGCCTGCGACCTGAGCCGGACGGCGGATGACCTGCGAGATCTCGGCCGCGTCCATGGCGCCGAGGTCGTACTGCCCCGCGCCTGCCTTCAGCGCCATCAGCGCCGGAACCTCGGCGAACGCGGCGTAGAAGTCGCTACGCAGCGCGGCGACGACGTGGACGAAGCCGCTGCGTGTCAAGGCCTCGAGGACCGCCACGAAGGCGTCCCGGTCGCGTGCGGCGAAGGAGGAGGCGAACAGCTCCTCCATCTGGTCGACAGCGAGGACGAGCCGCGCCGGCGGCGGGACGGGCACCCCGAGCCGGCTCGCCTCCTCCTCCGCCGCCCGCCCGAGGGCGCCGCGCACCAGGAGGACGCTCGCCTGAGCACCGCCCGCGAACGTCTCCGCCAGCTCGGCAGCGGACCCGTGCGCGCGCAGCTCGGGCAGCGCGCCGTCCGCGAGCAGCGCGAACGCCAGCGACTCGAGGGGCGTCGTCCGTGCGTCGGAGGGGCACATCACGGCCTGACGGCTGAAGCCGCCCTGGACCTGTTCCTCGACCACGCCGGGATAGGTGAGCAGCGGCAGGAGACCGGCACGCAGGAGGGACGACTTCCCCGTGCCGCTCGAGCCGAGGAGGAGCAGGAACGGCCGTCCCGCGGCCGCCTGGGTCCGCAGCACGGCGATCGCGCCGTGCGTGGCGCCCGCGCGGCCGAAGAAGATCGACGCATGCTCCTTCTGGAAGGCCTCGAGCCCGCGGAACGGGCTGCCCCGAACCAACGTCGGCGGCGCCTCGCCCAGCCGGTCGTTCAGGAGGCCGGTCAGGTGGTCCTCGAGCGACCTCGCGAAGTCGGCGGTCCCTTCGAACGCGTGGTACGCGCCCGAGAAGGAGGAGTCCTGCGTGTCCCGGAAGTGGCGCTCGAAGAACTGGGCGACGGCCTCGATCTGATCGAGCCGCTCCGCCACGGCGTCGCGCCCATCCCGAGCGGCGAGCGGCGCCTCCGCGGTCTTCCGGTACACGAGGACGTGCGGCAGCTGCCGTTCCCGGCTCGCCCGGATCGCGTCCTGGAACTCCCACTCCGTGCCGGTCGGCCGGCTCCCGTCCTCCAGCACGAAGTCCCTCGAGAGCGGAGTCCCGAGGCGGGACCAGAGGACGAAGACCGCGATGTCGGCGGCCGACGGCGGCGCTCGTCGGTCGATCTCGCGCTGAAACCCGGCCGTCGCGAGGAGCGGCTCCTGTTCCCAGAGGATCGGGACGAGGACGAACCGGCCTTGGAACCAGGCCTGCACCCGCCGGATGGCGGCGAGCGCGGCCTGTCGCTCTGCGGTCACGTCGCCGGGCGAGGAGACGAAGATCCGAAGGATGGGCGCCGCGTCTCCGGCGGCGGGCGGCACTCCGCCCGGGGAGGGCCGGATCGTCACGAGGGACCCCCTCTCCCCGGAGCGAAGGAGCGCATGCCGTGTCTCGCTCGCAAGGTGGGGCCCGTCCAGGGGGAGCGCGTCTCGGCAGAGGGTAGCCGACGGTCGCCGCCCTGGCACGAGCCTCGACGTACCGAGCCCTAGCCTCGCTCGCGGGGTCAGGGCGCGCCGTCCCGAGCCGCACGCGCGACGACGAGGCTGCCGACCAGGCGGCCGAGCGCCGCACCGGCCTCGTCGTCGAGGCCCGTGTGGATGCCGCCGTAGAGGCGTGAGTCCTTGGCCTCGGCGGCCCGCATGGCCGGCTCGATCGCGTTCTCGGGGAACAGGTACCGTGACGGCCCTGCAGCCTCGGACGCGAAGGGGACGTGCGCGGTGTTGGCCGTAGCGCCGAAGCCCCGCAGCATGTCGAGGAGGCGCGCCTCCTCCTCACCTACGGATCCCTGGGAGCACCAAGTGCGCTCCCGGCAGGGATGAACTCAGGCGGCGGCGCGCTTCCCCCGGCACGGCGGCCGGGGCCGGAGGGTGCGGTCCTCCCCGAGGCCGGGATCCGCCCCCCGTCAGCGGTCGTGCCCGCGATCCGCCACGTACAACGTGTGCGTCCTGCGGACC
>CAZJJQ010000227.1:0-6500 GCA_964546345.1 uncultured Planctomycetales bacterium | reverse complement strand
ATGCGCTCGCCCCACCCGTCGGGGATCGGCAGGCCGTCCGCCGCGGCCACACCCGCGCGTTTCGCCGCCGCGGCGGGCGGGACCGTCGCGACGATGGTCGGGCCCATCGCCTCGACCTGCGCGCGGGTGTACCGGCCCTCGGGCTCGAACTCGACCCCGAGGCCCGCGACCCACGCGAACTCCGCGCGGACCACGTCGGTCGGCAGCCCGTCCTCGGCCCCGCCGCAGGCGAGCACGCCGCTGCGCCTCGGCGCGGTGCCGTGGACGGTCACGGGATGCCCGAGCCGGCGCAGGGCGACGGCGGCGGAGAGCCCCGCGGGCCCTGCGCCCAGGACCTGCACGCGCTCGTGGACGGCGGGCGGCAGGTCGGGGCGGATGCCGTAGAGGAGCTTGTGATCGCCCACCTGGCGCTCGATCTGGCGCACCGAGATGCCGCCTCCGAACGCCTTGCGGTTGCACGGGGTCTCGCAGGGATGCGGGCAGGTGCGACCGGTGATGGCCGGGAAGGGGTTCACGTCGAGGACGGCCTTCGCGGCGGCGTCCCAGGCCTTGGCCTCGACGGAGCGCATCATGGAGACGACGTCCATGTCGGTGAGGCACGCGTGGCTGCACGGGGGCGTGAGGTTGCGGTACGCGGGCTCGAGGAACTTCCAGGAGCCGGTCTTGTTCCACGCCGTCCCGCCGAGGGACTGGGCTGTCGCGGGCAGGTCCTCGCGGCGCTCGAACTGGATGCGGCCGTTGTGCTCCTTCATCGCAGGGCCCCCACCGCCACGGCCGGCGCGGCCGGGACCGGGTCGTTCACGATGGCCAGGGTCTCGAACGCCTCGAAGGCCGCCGCCGTGTTCGCCGGGGCCTTCGCGCCGAAGAGCTCGACCATCGCGGCCGCGAGGTCGTCCTGGCCGACGAGGCCCGTGGCGCGCGCGAACGCGCCGACCATCGTGGTGTTCACGATGGGCGCCGTGGCGGTGCCGATCCTGTGCTTCGCGGCGATCGCGCTGCCGTCCACCCACGTGAGGCGGAAGGCCTTGGAGAACGGCGCCAGCGCCTCGGCGCCGGTCGCGTTCATCACGACCGTCCCGCCGGCCTTGAGGCCGTCCGTGAGCGGCAGGTAGTGCGCCAGGGCCGGATCGAGGATCAGGACGTGGTCGGGCTTGGTGACCCGCGTCCGCACGTGGATCGGCTTGCGATCGAGGCGGGCGAACGCCGTCACCGGCACGCCGCGTCGCTCGACGCCGAACTCGGGGAAGACCTGGATGTGGTAGCCGCGGCGGTGCGCCGCGTGGGCGAGCAGGAGGGACGCGAGCACCGCGCCCTGGCCGCCCCGTCCGTGCATCCGAACTTCGATCATCGGCGCCCTCCGCGGCGCGCCCCGGAGGGCGCGCGGAGCCCCGGCGGGCTGCGCCGGAGCGAACACCTCGGGACTTCGGCGTCTTCGATTGTAGCGACGCGTGCATCTCCTCCCACGTCGAGAGGGACCGATGGCGTCGGGGGTGTTGCCTTCGAATTCGTATCGCCACGGGCTTGAATCGCGCGATTTCGGAGACTTGCAACGGAAGCGTCTCGGCCGCTGCACACGATCCCGCACCCATGCAACGCGTTCGTTGCGATGCGCCCACGACGATCCCCTTCGCGTCGATCCCCCTGCTCGTCCGACCGTTCGGCCCCGGCGCGGAGGCGGGATCGCCCCCGTCTCCGCGTCCGGAGGCGACGGTCCCCGTCACCGGTCCTTGTCGTCGTCCTTCCCGGACCGGCCGCCCCGGTCGCCCGCGCCGCCGGGCAGGCCCCGTGCGGCGATGGCCTCGAGCCCGGCGACGAGCTCCGCCTTCTCCGCGGCGGACAGCTTGGCCTCCGGGTGGAGCGGCAGGTAGATCGACGGGGGCATCTCGCCCTCGCGCACCTCCTCGGCCGCGTCCTTCGCGTGCTTCTGCGCGACGTCCCACTCGCTGAAGTTGAGGTGCTTGCGGCCATCCACCACGTCCTTCTGGATCAGCCACGAGATGGGCGCGACCTGGCTGTACCAGGGCCAGCGGCTCTCGTTGCTGTGGCAGTCGAAGCAGGCCCGCACGGCGAGCTCCCGCACCCGGGGGCTCGGCCACGCGGGCTCCGCGCGCACCGCGGGGTTGGTGTGGTCCCGACCGTAGGGGACGAGCTGGATCAAGCCGAAGCCCACCAGCAGGACGGACACGACGCGCTTGACGATCTTCTTCATGTTCGCGCCTCCGGGACGTCGGGCCGGCGCCGCTTGCCGCACGCCGGGGATCACCCCACTCGGGACCTCCGTCCCGCGCCTGCGGGAACGCGGGCGGGGCTCGGAGCATACGTCCGCGGAGAAGGTGGGCGCAGCACGACCGCAGACGGCCTCGTCCGGGCTCGGCAGGGGACGGGTGCCGGCCTCGGCGGGTCCCGCCCCGTCGTAGCGGCGCGACCCGTGTCGAGAGGAGTGAACGTGGAAGGGGGGGGCGCGGGGGGGGCAGGAACGGCGAGAGGCCATGTCCCGACTGGAGTTACGTCGTTCTCCGAGGCTGCGTCGCCCGTGGGTCCGGCCCTTGCTGAGAGTGCGCCGTACCCGGACGACGATCGCCCGGCCTGCCTGCGTTACCACGAGTCCCTCCTCTGGAGTTCGTCCCCATGAAGCGCTCTCGCCTGCTCCTCGCCGCCGCGGCCCTGGCCCTCGCCGCCGCCCCGACCTTCGCCGGCCCCATGGCGGGCGCGATCTTCACCACCACCGTCGATGGCTCGCGCGTCAACGCGAACCTGTACGCCGACAAGAACGACGTGTACCTCGACGGCGGCCCGGGCCAGAACGCCCCGTCCACCGCGGCGGCGCTCGCGGCCGGCGACTACTACTTCCAGGTGACCGATCCGGCCGGCAAGGTCCTGCTCTCGACGGACTCGATCGTCTTCCGCCGGTTCACGGTGTCGGCGGACGGCGTGATCGTCTCGGCCGTGCACCCGAAGGGCGTGGACGCGGATCACCCCGAGCTCGGGGCGAAGACCGTGAAGCTGATGCCGTACGCCGACACCCCCAACAACGGTGGCGTGTACAAGGTGTGGGTCACGCCCGTGGAGCGCTACGCGGCCGGGAGCGGCTTCTTCGGCTTCATCCCCTCGTGGAGCAAGATGGACACGTTCAAGGTGCGTCGCAAGACCGTCACCTGCACGCCGTCCACCGTCTCCCTGCGCAAGTTCCGCGACTCGAACGAGAACGGGCAGTGGGACGACGGCGAGGTGGAGCTGGCGGGGTGGCCGGTCTACGTGACGGACCCGTCGGGCGCCTCCGCGGTCATGTTCACCCCCGTGGTGTTGGACACGCCCCTCGTCGGGACGTGGACCTTCACCGAAGACACGAGCGTCGGCATGCAGATCGTCGCCGCGCGGGACGGTCAGATCGTGTCGCAGCTGCCCTGCGTGAGCCCGACGGTCACCGTCACGGTCCGGAAGGACTGCGGCGAGACCCACACCGTCGTCTACGGGAACAACCTCCCCTGCGGCTGCGGCGGCTAGCCGCGCGCGCCGCACGCGCTCGACGCCCGGGCCGGTCCGCCGGCCCGGGCGTCGTCGTATCGGGGCCCGCGCCTACGCCGTCAGCGCATCGAGCCCGGCAACGCGAGCTGGAGCCGCGCAAGGTCCAGGGCGCCGAACGAGGCGGAGAACCCCGGGCTCTCGAGCCAGGTGGGGTCGTAGAGCATGATCCCCTCGGAGTGCGTCAGGCTGAGGGCGTGCCCGATCTCGTGCGCGACCACGCACGCGAGCATGTTCGCCCAGGCGTCGGCGACGCGCCGGATCGTCTCGGTGCGACCGCCCGGCGAGGGCGTGCCGTAGACGAGCGAACGCAACGCGGGGACGTCCGAGGCGCCGACGGGGTGCGCCAGCAGCTCGGGGCTGAAGTAGGCGGGGCCGAGGCCCGCCAGGAGGCCGTCCACGAACGCGCCGCGTTTGTGCGAGCCGGGCGTCGTGGAGACGTTCTCGAGGTGTGGATTGAGCGCCTCCTCGCCGAAGGAGAGGCCGAGGTCGGGCGCGTCCTCCACCCCCGCCTGGACGGCGATCACGTTGTATCCCCCGGGGATCGAGGGGACCTGCGTGCCCGGCGGCGGCGCGAGATGGGGGAAGGCGGGCCGGTCGAAGGGGAAGGAGATCTCGAGGCTCCCGGGGCCGCGGCTGCCGTCGGGGGCGAGCAGGAAGTGCGCGTGGAGGCGTCGCAGCAGCGCCAGCCGGACGTAGAGGTGCGCGAGCATGTCGGCGTCCGAGCCTCGGGCGTCGATGCTCGCCGGCGCCCGCAGGCCGAGCTCGGAGAGCGACCAGTCGAAGTCCGTCGCGAAGGGATGGGTCGCGGCCTCCTTGCGGTCGAAGTCCACGTACCAGACGTCGGTGGTCATGAAGCGCGCGACGAAGCCGGGGGCGGGATGGGCGACGACCGGCACGTGGAGGAGCGTGTAGGTGCCGTTCGTACGCGTGCACCGCACCGTCTCCATGCCGGGCCGAGGGCCCGCGACGTAGGTGACGCGACGTGCGGAGGGATCGGCGTCCACGAGGGTCCCGCCCACGGCGGAGGGCACGATCTCGAACGTGACGTCGGTGCTCTCCGAGGGCGCGTGGAGCCCATGTGCCGTGCCCGTCCAGGCCTCCCCCGCGACGAGCGACTCGACCTCCACGTCGAAGCCGCCGACCACGAGCACCGCGAGTCGGGTCGCGGTGCGCACGGTGAGCGAGGAGTCGCGGACCGCGAGCGTGAACGCGAACGAGCCCGTCGTCGTGGGCGTCCCGTGGACGCGGCCCGTGACGTCGAGCCGCAGGCCCGGGGGCAGCGGGCCCGAGCCTTCCGCGAGGGACCACCCGTACGGGGGCGTGCCGCCCTCCACCTCGTACGTGAACGAGAAGGCGTCGTCGCGCTGGAGCACGGGCGGGGCCGCGGGCAGCACCTGAAGGGAGAGGGACGGGGGCACGGCCCACGACGCCGGGCCGCCTCCGCCACCGCAGGCGGTCGCGAGCGCGAGGCAGAGGAGCAGCGGGGCCGCGAGGGGGACCCTCGCGACGCACGCGCGTGCCAGACGGACCGAATCCATGGGATCCCCGCCCCACCCGACGCCGACCTGCCCGCCGCGATCCTACGCGAGACCTCCCCCGGCGTCAGCCCCCCCCGGCTTGGCGGGGAGCATCCCCGGGAAGAAGGGGTCGCACCCGGGAGGCCCGGGTAGGGTCCCCGCATGCGCATGGCCTTCGCCCCCCGCCTCCCCGTCTGTACGCGGTCGCTCGCGACCTGCGTCCGGGGTCGCGGGCGCCGTGCGCCCTTCGCGCGCTAGGGCCGCCGCCGGTCCGGCGCAGGGCGAACCGAGCCAGGGGGGCCTCGGCCCCCGTTCCCCCCGCTGCGGTCGCCGCCGACCGACCGGGCGCCCCGTCCCCCCCGTTCGTCCCCCGCCCGAGCCCTTCCGATGACCTCCCCCGTCTCCCCCTCCCCCGCCGCCCCCACCCTCCGCCTCCACGACACCCTGTCCCGTCAGGTGGTGCCGCTGGTGCCGCGGACGCCCGGCCACGTGCGGCGCTACGTCTGCGGCAGGACGGTGGACGGCCTGCCGCACCTCGGCCACGCGCGTTCGGCGGTGACCTTCGACGTGCTCGTGCGGCACCTCGAGGCGGGCGGGCTCCGGGTCACCTACGTGCGCAACGTCACAGACGTGGACGACAAGATCATCGCCCGGGCCCGGGCCGAGGGCGTCCCCACCGAGGTCGTCGCCGAGCGCAGCCGCCTCGCGGACGCGCGCGTGCGCGAGGCGCTCGGCGTGCGCGCGCCCGACCACGAGCCGCGCGTGACGGGGCACGTGGACGCCATCGTCGCCCTGGTGGAGCGCCTGCTCGTGCGCGGACACGCGTACGTGCGCGAGGGCGACGTGTGGTTCGACGTGTCCTCGGCCCCCGCGTACGGGAGGCTCTCGCGCCGCTCCGTCGAGGACGCGCGGGAGGGCACGCGCGTGGACGCCGATCCGCGGAAGCGCGCGGCCGCCGACTTCGCGTTGTGGAAGGCGGCCAAGCCGGGCGAGCCCTCGTGGCCGTCGCCGTGGGGCGCGGGACGACCCGGCTGGCACATCGAGTGCTCGGCGATGAGCCTCGCGCTCCTCGGGGAGACCTTCGATCTCCACGGCGGCGGCCTCGACCTGGTGTTCCCCCACCACGAGAACGAGCTCGTGCAGAGCGAGGCGGCCACGGGCGTCTCGCCGCTCGCGTCGATCTGGATGCACCACGGGATGCTCACCCGCGGGCTCGAGAAGATGGCGAAGTCGGTGGGCAACGTGACGAACGTCGAGGAGGTCCTGCGTCTCCACGCGCCGCAGACGCTGCGGGCGTGGCTCCTCTCGGCGCGCTGGCGCAGCCCGCTCGAGCTCTCGATGGACGCGATCGCCGAGACGGGGATCGCGCTCGAGCGCCGCCACCGCGTGCTCGACCGCGTCGCGCGCGCCGGCGTGCCCGCCGCGCCGCTCGGGGCCGACGCGGAGGCCGCGGTGGCG
>CAZJJQ010000226.1:775-6501 GCA_964546345.1 uncultured Planctomycetales bacterium | reverse complement strand
AGGGGGGCGGGAGCCGGCGGCGCGCCCGTGGAGGGGGTGGGTGCCGGCGCCGGGACGGCGGGCGGGGGGGCGGGGGCAGGCTCGGCCGCAGGTCGGCTTTCCGCAGCCGGAGGGGCCTGGGGCGTGCCGTCGGGGATGTCGGGCGTCGGGGAAGGCGGGGGTGCGGGGGGCAGCGGCGACCGAGGCGCCGGCTCGGGGGCCTCCACCGTGCCCGCGAGCAGCGCACGGAGGAGCGCTCGGTTCTGCTCGGCGGTGCCCGTGTAGGGCGTCCCCGGGAAGGCGGCGACGAACAGGGCCCGACGGTCCTCGAAGCTCGAGGCCTTGCCGTGCTGCTTGAGCCAGTCCACCAGCGACACCGGGATCGGATCGTCCGCCCGGGCCGGCGCGCCCGGGGCGCCGAGCACCGCACACGTCAGGAGTACGAACGAGACGGCGCGCGCGCCCATGGGGATCCGACTCCGTCGCCAGGGGCGACAGGGTACCGCGTGCGCAGCGGAAGAAGGGACGTATCCATCGACGGGGTCAAGGGATACCCTCGGGGTGGCCGATGAGATCCCGGCCCGTGCCGGCGGACCGCCCCGAGGTCGGGGCGCCCCCCCGGCGTGGGTGCGGGGGCCCATGTGAGGACCGAGATCATCGCTCTGCCCGAGCTCGCACTGCCGCACGCGGCCGTCGCGGGGCCTCCCTGTGCCTGGGCGGTCGAGGAGGACCCGGCAGCCCTCGAGGCCCTCGCGGCCTCCTGGAGGGCGCTGGTGGACGGGCACGGCTTCTTCGTGGGCCCGGACTGGACGCTCTCGTGGATGTCGGCCCGGCGGGATCGGGTGCGCCCGTACGTGCTGGTCGCCCGCGACGCCGCGGGCCGGCTCGTGGGCGTGCTGCCGCTCGTGCGAGAGCTCGACGGGGGGCTCGGAGTGTGCGGCGCGGACGAGGGGATCGCCCACGTGGACGTGGTCGCCGCGCCCGGGCAGGCCGCCGCCGTCGCGGAAGGCGCGCTCGACCGGCTCGCGGACAGCGGCGCGCCCCGGGTGCGTCTGGATCGGCTGGCCGACCAGGGGGCGCTGATCGCGGCAGTGCGGGCACGGGCGGGCAGCCTCCCGCACACCGAACGCGTCGCCACCATGGCCCCCTACCTCGCGCACGAGACGGGGTGGGCGACCTTCCTCGCCGGGCTCTCGAAGCACCAGCGGCACGAGACGCAGCGGCAGTGTCGGCGGTTCTGGGACCGCGACGGCGCGGCGCTGCGTTGGGTCCGCGACCCCTCGGAGTGCGAGGAGGCGATCGCGACGCTGTTCGACCTGCACGAGCGGCGGTTCGCCGACAAGGGCAAGGAGAGCGCGTTCTGCGGCGACGAGCTCCGCGCGTTCCACACGACGCTCGCCCGCCGCCTCGCCGCGACCGACCGCCTCCTCCTGGGCTTCCTGCTCGACGGGGAGCGTCCCGTCGGCTCCGCGTACGGCTTCCACCAGGGGACCAGCACGCTCCTGTTCCAGACCGGGATCGATCCCGAGTTCACGGCCACCGGCGCGGGCGTGGTGCTCCGGGCGCACGTGCTGCGCGACGAGGTGCTCGAGCGCGGGCGCACCGAGCTCGACCTGCTCGACGGCTGCTACCCCTGGAAGGCCCGCTGGGCGACGGGGGTCCGGGCGATCGTGGACGTCGAGCTCTACCCCTCGACGCTCGCGGGGCGGGCGCGAGGCAGCGTGGCCGCCGGCGTCGCCGCGCTCCGCTCGTTCGCCGCCGCGAAGCTCAAGGGGCGCCGGTGCCCGGGGCTCGCGTCGGACGTGCCGGTGGAGAGCAAGCACTGCCGCCGGCTCGCGTGCCCGTACGCGCCCGACGAGGCGCCCGAGGAAGGCGCCTCGTCGTCGTAGCCCGATCGACGGGGCGATGCCCTGCTCCCCGAATCGCAGCGCCGTAACGAACGACGCCCGCGACGGAGACCGTCGCGGGCGTCGGCAGGGGCCGCGGGGGGCGCCTAGTTGCGGAAGCCGAAGTCGGCCGTGTAGTTGGCCTGGCCGAAGCCGGGCGTCAGGAGCGGGACCGACGCGAAGCCGCCTCCGGCCGTCGCATCGCTGTCGCGGCGGTCGTCGGCGCCGGCGTTGAGGGTGGTCAACGTGCGACCGCCGATGGGCGCGGCCCCGAGGCTCACCCGCGCCCGGTAGCGCGTGACGTTCCACGACACGACGTCGCACGTCAGGTCCTGCGAACGGAAGTAGTAGCGGCCCTGGGCGTCGGTCACGGTGCTGCCCTGCACGACGCCGTCGCAGAGGAACTCGACCGTGAGGCCGGCGATGCCGGTCTCGCAGGCGTCCTGGAGGCCGTCCTGGTCGGTGTCGATCCAGATGCGGCCGCCCACCCAGATGTCGAGGTGCTGCGAGTAGGACTGGATGCAGATCAGCTCGATGTCGCCGAGGCCGATGGCCTTGTTGATGCCGGCGTTGCCCGGATCGGTGCGCGCGACCAGGTAGTCGCGGGCGATCAGGCCGTCGTTCGTGCTGTAGGTGTGGACTCCCTGGCCGCGCGGCGTGTCCACCGCGTCGAAGACCGTCGAGAGCACCTGGTTGGTCCCCGGCAGCAGCGCGAGCGCACCCTGGCTGCCCTCCTGGTGGTTGATCTCGGAGTCGTTCCAGTAGAACTCGCCGACGCCGTTCGGGCCGTCGTCCGTGTACGCAGTGCCGACGGTGCCGACGCGCGCGCCCTGGTCGTTGTCGATCAGGCAGTTCGGGCTGCCCTCGAGCGCGAACGTGCCGTTGCCGAGCCGGCAGGCCTGGAGGATGTCGCCCGCGGGCCCGATGTAGCTGCTCTGCGTGATGGCGCCCGGGAACGGGGTGAAGTCCATCTCCATCTGCTGGAGGCCCATGCGGTCCATCATGGCGATGACCATGTTCCCGCTCTCGGTGAACTCGATGTCGCTCACGATGGGCTGGGGGTAGGAGCCGGCGTTGTTGCCGCCGTTCTGGCCGTAGAGCGAGACCTGCGTCGGGAGGATCGCCCAGCACTGCCAGTCGGTCTGGCCGCCCGCCTGCTGCGGAACCGTCTCCTCGCGCTTGAAGACGAGGGGGAACTGGACCTCCGTGGTGAACCCGGCGTTCGGGTTCAGGGGGTCGAAGGACAGGACGAAGGCCCGCATGTCGGCCCGGACCTGCGAGGTCTCGCCGGTGCACACGACGCCGAGATAGCCGCGGCCGCCGTGCATCTTGAGGCCCCACGGGCGCAGCACGCCGCCGGTGCAGGTGGGGGCGCCCGGGATGCTCGCGATGGGGTACTGGCAGACCTTCGCCACCGGCGGCAGGACGGCCGGGTCGCCGACGTCCACCGTCACCAGCGAGCGCTGGTAGCAGTTGACGATCCAGAGGGTCTTGCCGTCCTCGCCCATCTCGAGGTCGCCGAGGCCGATGCGCGCGGTCTTGCCGAAGGCATCGTTGTCGCGGCTGAAGAACGGCTCCGCGCTCTCGAGGAAGTTGTCGTCCCCGGGGACGGCGCTCCGGACGAGCGGGGAGTTCGGGTCGTCGCAGCGGATCGTGGCGCCGTCGCAGGCCACGAGGCCGTCGATGCTGAACGAGGTCTCCACGTTCGCGGGCGGCGTCAGCCCGCTCCAGTTGAACTGGTAGATGCCGCCGATGCCCTGGGGGCCGAGGCCCGCGCCGCGGCGGAGGTAGGCGCCGGTGTAGAGGCGGCGGGTCGGCTCGTTCCAGCCGGCGCCCCACACGCTGCCCACGTCCTGGATCGCCGCGCTCACCGAGGGCGTCGGGCCGACGCCGCCGTACATCGGCGGCTTGCCCACGGCGTCCCAGGGAAAGGACACGTAGCCGGGCTGCGTCTTGCCCTGCGCCACACCCTTCAGGTAGCAGGCCGTCGCCACCTGCGGGACGAAGGGGTCGGCGGGGCTGCACTCGGGCAGCTCGGTGATCTGGAGACCGAGGTGGTTGTGGAGGTCGTTCGGCTGCGAGATCTGGACGTCGGTCTCGCTGTCGGGCCCGAAGAAGCCGGCCTCGTACTGCGCGGGCCAGTTCGTGTAGCGGATCAGGTAGCGGTCGGTGGGGGCGCAGCTGGGGATCGCGATCTGCCACAGGCCGTTCTGGCCCGTCAGCAGCTGCTGCTGGATCGACCCGTCGCACTTGAACACGGTGACGGTGACGTTGGGGACGGGCGTCTCTCCGGCGTCGTCCACGCCGTTGCGGTTGGCGTCCACGAACACCTTGCCACCCAGGATGCAGCCCGGGTTGTCGTTCGGGGTGTCCGGCTCGTCCTCGCAGTCGCACCCGCACGCGGCCTGGGACAGCCCCAGCACCACGGCGGCGACGGCGAGCGACCACCTGCGGAGGGTCTCGCCCCGGCCCGCAGTTCCATGCTGACGACGCGAACCCACCATGCTCACCTCCCGGAGACCCCCGACCCTCTCGCCGACGGAGCGGCGAGCGCCGGCCCGCGCCCATCGGGGCCCGGACGTCCCGGGGCGCTCGCTTCCGAGCCCCCCGCGGCGGCGGGCATTCAACCCGACGCGGGGGGCCGAGGGAAAGAGGTAGTTGGACCCGGGTCGCGGCCGGGGGGGATCGGCGGGGGGCTGCGGGGGGAGGCAGGGGGGGAAGCGCCGGGGAAGCCCGCGCTGACACCTTGTCACCCGAGGGATGCGTCGAGGACCGCTTGAAGGGAAGAGGTGGTCAGCGTGGGGCTCGACGTGTACGCTCCCCACCGCGGCATTCTGGGTCCGAAGCAGACGGAGGAGTCACTGATGGGTCGTACCCGGCTGGTCCTTATGCTCACGGCGGTCCTCGCGACCGCCACCGGTTGCACCCGGACGAACTGGCGGGGCGCGGGCGCCGAGCCCCTCGCGGTCGCCCCCGAAGTGGCGGTGCCGGCGGCGCGCACCGAGGCGGGACGCGTCGCCCGTCCGGTCGCGCGGACGTCGGCGGACTCCGTCGGCATCGGCTGCGCCGCGCCGGCCGACGCCTGCGCTCCCGCCCCCTGCGCCCCTGCGCCGACGTTCTGCGGCCTGCCGTGCGAGAACGGCCGCTGGAACTGGCGCCTCCGGGCGGTGGGCGGCTACCCCTTCCAGTTCGGCGACGACGCGGGCGAGACGTGCTGCCTCTATCTGGGCGCCGACTTCGGCCGCAACTTCTGCGGCACCTGTCTCGCGATCGAGGGCTTCTACCGGACGCACGGCGAGAAGTTCGACGTCGAGGGCTACGGCGTGGACGCGGGTCGCTTCCACCACGTGGGCGTGAAGGCCTACTACGAGCGCTCCTTCAACCAGAGCAAGTTCTACTGGTGGGCCGGGCTCGGCCCCGAGTACTTCTGGACGCAGGACTACCTCGACAACGACTCGGGGTTCGGCCTCTACGCCGAGCTGGGCGTCGGCTACGTGCTGGCCGAGAACTGGCGCGTCCGGGCCGGCCTCAACTTCCACGCCGACTACACCTCGGTCGCCCGCAACCTGATCGTGGACTCGGGCAAGGACCGCTGGCTGTTCACCCTCGCTCCCGCCGTGTCGATCGAGTTCGACTTCTGACCGTTCTCGCGCGGCGGTTCTCTTTGCGCGGCTTGTTCCGCGGGCGCTGGCTACGGGCACCGATGGGCGCAGATTCTCGCGCTTGACGGTGCCCGTTCCTTTGCATCGCGTCCCGGGCGCCCGCGGCGCCGCGCCGGAGGCGGTGACGCGAAGGGACGGTGGTCCGCGCGGCTTGTTCCGCGGGCGCTGGCTACGGGCACCGATGGGCGCAGATTCTCGC
>CAZJJQ010000226.1:0-675 GCA_964546345.1 uncultured Planctomycetales bacterium | reverse complement strand
ACGGTGGTCCGCGCGGCTTGTTCCGCGGGCGCTGGCTACGGGCACCGATGGGCGCGGATTCTCGCGCTTGACGGTGCCCGTTCCCTTGCATCGCGTCCCGGGCGCCCGCGGCGCCGCGCCGGAGGCCGCACCGCGGCTGGTCAGGGATCCGCGCGGCTCGCCGCGCCGGAGGCGGTGACGCAAAGGGGTAGGGGCGGGATCCGTGAGGTGCCGCGGGGCCGCGCGCGTCCGCCCCGCCGTCAGGTCGCGCCGGGTTCGTCCGGGTCGGCGGCGCCCGCCGCCTCGAGGGCCTCGCCGGCGGCCGACCAGCGCGCGTAGAGCGCCTCAATCTCCCCGCGCACGGTCTGCGCCTCCGCCGTGAGCGCCTCGGCCGTCTTGCGGTCGCCCCCCGGGCCCCACGCCTCCGCCAGCCGCGCGTCCAGGTCGCGCTGCCGGTCCTCCAGCTTCCCGATCTTCCCTTCGAGCGTGCGCATCTCGGTCTGCAGGCGCCGCGCCTCGCGTTGGCGGGCCTTGCGCCGTTCGCGGTCCGCCTCGGCGTCGGACGCGGCGTCCTCGGCCGCCGCCTTCACGCTGCGGAGCTCGAGCGCGCGGCGACGGCCCGCGCCCTCGGCGCGTTTCATCGCCCACCACTCGGCGAAGGTCGCGCGGTGCGAGACGAGCTTGCGGTCCACCACC
>CAZJJQ010000225.1:0-6508 GCA_964546345.1 uncultured Planctomycetales bacterium | reverse complement strand
ACACGCCCTCCTCCTCGTTCCTTGCGCGGTGTGCCCCGACGCTCGGCCTCGGATCCGACCACCTGGTTTCTTGACGGCGCCTCGGCACCCCGCCGCTGCGGACGAGCCGCACGTGGGACGTCGCGGGGCCGCCCATGAGAGCGTGCTCATCCGATCCTCACCCACGGGGCGGGTGCACGCGCCTACCCTCTCCCTGGGTCGCCCGGCGGCCCTCCGGTGCGGGGTCGTGCCGGAGCCCTTGTCCGCGTTCGCCGCCACGGGTACAAGCCCCTGCCCCCCCCGGATGACTCCATGTCCTCACCCTCGCGCGTTCACGCCCGGCTCCACGGGCTCGTCGTGTCTCTGGCCCTCCTCCTCTTCGCCGCCGGCTGCGGCGGCAGCGGCGGGTCCGGGGGCCCGAGCATCCCCGTCGCCGCAGCCGCCGCGTTGGACGGGCAGGTGGCCCTCTCGTGGAGCGCCGTGCCGGGCGCGAGCACGTACACCGTCTACCGGGGCACCGCCACGGGCCTCTCGTCCGCCTCGCCGGGTGCGGTCCCCGGCATCGTGGGCCTCGGCACCGTCGTCACCGGCCTCTCGAACGGGACGCTCTACTACTTCGCGGTCAGCGCGATCGTCGGGGGCGTCGAGACGTCCCTGTCGGCCGAGGTGACGGCGACCCCCGTCAAGACGGCGTTCCGGGTCGTCGAGACCTCGCCCGACGTCTCCGCCCTGAGCGTGCCCACGAACGCCTCGATCTCGTTCACGTTCAGCTCCCCGGTGAGCCCCGCGACGGCGGGCCCCGCGACCGTCGCCTTCCACAGCGGCAGCCTCCACACGCCGACGAGCACGCCCTTCACGCTGAGCCTGGACGCCTCCCTCACGACCCTGACCGTGAGCCCCACGTCCCCGCTCGCCCCCTCCTCCGACTTCCGGGTCACCCTCGCGAGCACGGTGACGGGCGCCAACGGTGCCTCCCTCCCGGGGCCGTTCCTCCTGAGGTTCCACACCGCCGCCGCGCCGGTGACGACACCGCTGACGGTCGCCTCGGTGAGCCCCGCGAACGGGGCCACGAACCTGCCGCCGTCCACCTACTTCGAGATGACGTTCGAACGCGACGTGGCGCCGGGCTCCGTGGGCCCCGCGACGTTTTCGCTGTCGCGCAACGGCGTGCCCGTCGGGCGGACCGTCACGCAGCGCAGCTCGCGCGTCGTCCGCGTCACCCCGAACGCGCCGCTCGGCGACGGGGCCGACTACGAGGTGGCCGCCGAGCCGGGCGTGACGGACACGGCGGGGAACGGCCTCGGCGCGCGCGTCGCCGCGAACGAGTCCACCGCCGCGACGCCTCCGGCCGCCGGCACCACCGCGTTCATGCTCTACGTGAACTCCGCCGGCGACGCGCTCGAGAGCGACCTGGTCCGGGACCTCAACGCCTGGGAGGCCGCGGGCGGCTCCTCCCGGGACCCCAAGGTCCGCATGTACGCCCAGCTGGACGCCGCGAACGCACAGTTCGCGCCGAAGGTGCCGGCGACGCCCTTCCACATCAAGGTCGGCCAGGACGCCAACCGGGACCAGGTCCAGAACACGCCCCTGCGGGCCGTCCCCGCCGGCGACCTGACGACGGCGGCGGCGGTCTCCGACTTCATCCTCGCCAACCGCGCCGACTTCGCGGCCACGCGCAACGTGCTCGTGTTCTCCGACCACGGCATGAACTACCAGGGGTCCAACGCCGCGAACGGCAACCAGCGGATCGAGCTCTCCGAGATGGTGACCGCGCTCACCACGGCCAGGAACGCGGGGGTCGAGTTCGACGTGATCGTGTACGACGTCTGCGTGATGGGCGGTTGGGAGGATCTCGCGCTCATCGCCCCCTTCGCCAAGTACGTCGTCGCGGGCGAGACCACCACGACGGGCATGGAGTGGGAGGCCTTCTTCACCCAGACGTTCTTCCCCGCCATCGGGACCGAGACCCTCCCGCTGCTGAAGGACCTGGTGGACAAGACCGTCGCCTCCGGCAGCCGGGGCGAGCCCAACGACTTCTTCGTCTACGACTGCGCGAAGCTGACGGCGCTGAAGAACGCCGCCGTGGCGTTCTATGCCCAGCTCGACGCGGCGCTCACCGCGAACACGATCACCGCGGCGAGCTTCTCGGACGCCTTCGGCCGCTCCCTGCCGCTCGAGATCTTCACCGGTGGGGAGAAGGAGCTGTGCGACTTCGCCCGCCTCTGCGAGAACCTGGCGCAGGTGCCGGGAGCGCCCGTGGCGCTGACGAACGCCGGCACGGCGGTCGTCGCGGCCATCCGGGACGCGGTGGTCCACGCGCGGACGAGCGCGGCGTGGGCCAAGCTCTCGGGCGTGTCCTGCGCCCTCGGGCCGGTGGACGGCGCGGTCTACGGGCCGGTCCTGAACCAGATCAGCGCCGGCATGGTGGATCCGACCGTGCAGCTGGCGGCCAAGCGCACGGGGGAGTTCGCGGCGCCCGGCGACCGGCCGGCGGCGTCGAACACGCGCAGCCTCAACCTCGTCGGCCCCACGCCCGCCGCGCCCACCGAGCTCGACGTCGGATGCACGAACACCACGGGCGCCGTCATGTACGCGTGCGTCTCCCAGCTGACCGCGCCGAACGTCTTCACGCTCCGCGGCGTCACCCAGTGGACCAGCGATCCGACGGCCACGACCGAGTGGCGCTGGGACGGCACGCTGCTGCGCCTGACGGTCGGCGCCACCTCGGGCTTCGTCGCCGGGAGCCCGGTGGACTTCGACTCGAACCTGATCGCCGTCGATGCGGAGCTCACCGAGGCGAGCACCGGCGCCGTCACGCCCGCGGTGATCTTCATCGACGTCACGACGCTCGAGGTCGAGTCGGTCTTCACGGACGCCCTGGGCACCGGGAAGGGGCTCGGTCGGGCGAGCCTCGAGGCCGGCGACACGCTGAGGCTCGTCGAGCTCGTCTGGAACGAGGCCACCCAGGACGCGACGGAAGCGCTCGGCGCGACCGTCTTCACGGTGGGCGCCGCCGGCCTCGACTCCCTGGTCGTGACCCGGGTCGCGGCTCCCTCGGGCAGCTACGAGTTCGGGGTGATCGTGACCGATCCCGCCGGGCACGACGACGAGACGAGCGTGACGGTCACGGTTCCCTAGCCCGCCCCCTGCATGAAGGGAACGTGATCGGGGCCGCGCCTGCGGCCCGGGCGCATCCTACGGCTCCCCTGCGTGCCGAAGTCGCACCCGCGAAGCGATCCCTCCTCGGCGGGTGGCAAGAACCCGCGATCGTCGGGCTCGCTTCGCGCCCCGGCCGCATGCACGGGCCCCAACGGGTTCCTGCCGTGCGAACGGCGCATTCGTCGGCCTCGTCCTTCATGAATAGGTCGGGCTGGCCCGACCCCTGCATGAAGGGAACGTGGTCGGGGCCGCGCCTGCGGAGCGGGCGCATCCTGCGGCCCACCTGCG
This sequence comes from uncultured Planctomycetales bacterium, assembly GCA_964546345.1. Lineage (GTDB taxonomy): Bacteria > Planctomycetota > PLA2 > PLA2 > JAEUHO01 > JAYTCP01. The sequence goes on along the minus strand of CAZJJQ010000225.1, from coordinate 3,082 downwards.
TGCCGAAGTTGCACCCGCGAAGCGATCCCTCCTCGGCATGTGCCAAGAACTCGTCCTCCCTCTCGGGCGCTGCGCTCGCTCGCGCCCTCGTCCGCTTCGCGACCGGTCGGGAAGGTCGGGCTCGCTCCGCGCCCGGGCCGCAGACGTGCGCCCCCACGGGTGCCTGCCGTGCGATGGGCTTCTTCGGCGGCCTCGTCCGCCACGAGCAGATCGGGCCGGCGCCTGCGGTGCCGTGCCGCCTCCCCGATCGCGGGCGCCGAGGGGGGCCGGCGAGGGGCGGCGGGCGTGAACCCGCGTTCCCGCGCCCCCCCTCGCGCCGTGGCGGGGTGCCGACTCGGGTAGACTTCCGTTCCCGGTGGGCCGACGTCCTGGCCTTCTCCGCGAGGTGCCGATGGACGCTCGCCCGCTCTCGTTCCTGTCGCTGGTCGCCCTGCTCGCCCTCCCGGGGCTGCAAGGGTGCGGGGGGGGTGGGGGCGGCGGGGGCGGGGGCGCGCCGGTCGCGCCCGTCACGATCGCAGGCCGCATCCTCCTCGACACCGGGGACTTCGGCATCGTGGCCGAGCGCGAGCCCAACGGCTCCGTGGCGTCCGCGCAGACCCTCCCGCCGCTCCACGCCTCGTCCTCGTTCGTCGTGGCCGGCGACGCCGGGGTGAACCCCGCGCTCTTCGGGCGCCTCGACACCGTCGATGCCTACCGCTTCCTCTCGCTGGACGACCAGACCGTGGACGTCACCCTGGACTCCCGCACGGGCGGCGTGGCCCTCGGCACGTTCGACGTGGCGGTCTTCCGCACGAGCGACGGCCAGCCCATGGCCTCGAGCACGGGGATCGCGAACCCGAAGGTCGTCTCCTTCTCCGCCGCGTCGGACGTCGCCTACGACGTGGTCGTGACGGCCACGGTGGGCGCCGGCGCCTACACCTTCGAGCTGGCCTCCTCGCCGCTCCCCGTCCCCGCGCGCGTCGCGACGTCGCGCGTCGCGGCCGCCGCCGTGCCCGAGGGCGGCTTCGAGCTCTCCTCCGATGCCGTCGCCTACGCCTTCGACGTGCCCGACTGCGCCGCGCGCCGGATCCTCGTTCGAACCGACGCCGAAGCGTCCGTCGAACGGCTGGTGGCCGTCCTCGGCGCCCGCCTGGTGCGCCGCACCTCCGCGGGCTCGCTCGTCCTCGAGGTGCCTTCGACCTTCGCCGACGCAGGGGGACGCGAGGCCCTCGCGGCCGCGGCGCGCCTCGCGGCGGAGGCCGGCGTCGTGTTCGCCGAGCCCGACTGGATCGTGCGAGCCTGCGGGATCCCGAACGACCCCGACTACGGGCGGCAGTGGAACCTCGACGGCATCGGCGCGCCCTCCGCCTGGGACGTCACGACGGGCAGCCCGTCCGTGGTGGTGGGCGTGCTCGACTCCGGCATCGCCGCGCACCCCGACCTCGATCCGCAGCGCGTCGCCGGCTACGACTTCGTCTCCGACGTCGGGCTCGCGGCCGACGGCGACGGCCGCGACCCCGACCCCACGGATCCGGGCGGCACCACCCTCTCCGACGGCTCGCACGAATGGCACGGCACCCACGTGGCCGGCATCCTGGGGGCGCGGGGGAACGACGGCTACGGCCTCACGGGCGTGGCCCCCGGCTGTCGGATCATGCCCCTCCGCGTGACGGGCCAGGGCGGCGGGACCATCTCCGATCTCTCCGACGCGATCCGCTACGCCGCCGGCCTCGACGCGACGGCCCACGGGCCGAAGCTCGCGGCGCCCCTGCGGGTGATCAACGTGAGCCTGGGCACCTCGCAGGCTTCCACCGAGCTCCAGGCCGCGTGCGACGCGGCGGAGGCCGCGGGCACGCTCATCTGCGCGGCCTCGGGCAACTCCGGCGGGGCCGTGCTCTATCCCGCCGCCTACCCTTCGGTGCTGGCCGTGGGCGCGGTGGACGGTCGTCTCGTCTACGCCTCGTACAGCAACAAGGGGCCCTCGCTCGACTGCGTCGCGCCCGGCGGGAACGAGAACCGCGACGTCGCCGGCGACGGCTTCTCCGACGGGGTCCTCTCCACCGTGCTCGACGAGACGCGGGTGCCGGCGGCGCCCGGCGAGACCTCGTACAGCGGCACCAGCATGGCCGTCCCCCACGTGGCCGGCGTCGCCGCGCTCGTGCTCTCCGTGGATCCCTCGCTGACGCTCGCCGCCCTGCGCACGACGATCCTCTCGAGCTGCCGCGACCTCGACGTGGTCGGCGTGGACGACATCACCGGCCACGGGCTCGTGCAGGCGGGCGAGGCGGTGCGGCTCGCGCTCGCCAACAAGGGCACGCCGCGCGCCGACGCGCCGCGGCTGCTCCTCTCCTCGGGCTCGATCCGCCTGCCCTCGACGGAGTCCGTCGCCACGATCCACGTGGACAACGGCGGCGGAGGCGTGCTGCATGTCGCCGGCGTCAGCGTCTCCACCGACACGGGCGTGCCGTGGCTCTCGAGCTTCCTGCCCGTGGGGCCGCACGCGGCGGCCGTGGACGCGGGCATGATCGCGGTCGCGGTGAACCGCACCGGGCTCGCGGTCGGGACCTACGCGGGCACGGTCTACGTCTCCGACGGCCTCGCGACGATCGGCTCCGTCCGCGTGATCATGGAGGTGGGGGCCGTCCCGCTCACGGCGGCCACCATCCTCGTGGTCGTGCGCGAGCAGCCGTCGGGGGTGGTCCGGGCTTCGGCGCTGGCCGACGGTGCCCACGGCTTCCGCTACGCCTTCCACGGGCTCGCGCCCGCCACCTACGTCGTGACCGCCGGCACCGACCTCGATCGCGACGGCTTCTTCTGCGAGGCCGGCGACTGGTGCGGCTCGTTCGGCGGCACGCCGGCGGCGCCCATCGTCGCCAACGCCGGCGACGTGCTCACGGGGAAGAACGTCACCATCAAGTAGCGGGGTCACGTCGCCTCGCGGAGGGTTCCGGTGCATCCGCGCCTCGCCCGATGGACCTGGGTGCTGTTCGCGGCGATGGGGCCTCGGGCGGATGTCGCGCGCGCGGGCGATCCTCCGGCCCCGCCGCCCGGGGCGCCGCCCGCGGCGCCGGTCCCCGCGCCTCCCCAGGTTCCCCCGGCCGAG
>CAZJJQ010000224.1:0-6513 GCA_964546345.1 uncultured Planctomycetales bacterium | reverse complement strand
GGGCGCGCCGTCCACGCCGCGCGCGGCGCTGACGTCGATCGCGAGGGCAGCGCGCTCGTCGGCGTGCGCGGCGCGGCGGGCGCCGCGCCGCGCGACCTGACGATCGTGGACGGGGACGCGCTCCCCGAGGCCGCGCGGCCCCGGGGGCCGGCGATCTACCTGGCGCCGTTCGACGGCGGCAGCGGCGCGGCGGGAAGCCTCCCGTTCGCTCCCGGGCCGACGTTGTCGGAGCCGCTCGTGTGGCGGGCGGAGGCTTCCCACCCGCTCTTGCGGGGCGTGGACCTCTCCACCGCGTACGTGGCGCGCGGGACCACCCTCGCCGGGCCCGACGTCGTGGGCGTCGCGTACGTCGAGGGCGCGCCCGTGGTGGCCGAGGGAGGGGCGGCCGGCGCGCGCTGGGTCGCGTTCGGCCTCGACCCGGAGGGCAGCGACCTCCCGCTCCGGGCGGCGTTCCCCGTCCTCCTGCGCAATGCGGTGCGGCGGCTGGCCGTCGCCCCCGCGTCCCCCTTCCCGCCGTTCGTCCGCGCGGGCGCCCCGCTCGTGCCCCGGCAGCCCCTGGCGACCCTCGGGCCCGTGGGGCTCGAGTTCGCGGCCCTGGGGCCCCACCCCTCCGTGGAGGGGGTCCCGGGCGCGCCGTTCCTCCTCGACCGCTTCGAGCCCGGCTCCGCGGGGATCCCCGCTCCTGCAGGGGGCCCCTGGCGGCTCAGCGTGACGGAGGCCCTTCCCGGACGCGCGCCGCAGGCTCCCCCGCGCCTCCTCGCCCGCACGGTGGTCCTGGACCTGGATCCCGCGCGCGACGTGGCTCCGGTCCGGCCCCCGACCCCTCCGCCTCCCCCCGCCCCTCCACCTCCCGAGACCGTCGCGGCCCGCTGGCTCCGTCGTCTGCTTCTGGCCGCCGGGGTGCTGCTCGTCCTCGACCTCCTGCTCACCCGGTCGGGGACGCGGAAGAAGGTTGCCGGACCCTCCCGGGTCCCGTAATCTCCCCCGCTTCCCCGAGTGAGACCTTCGGAGGGCGCGAGCCCCTCTTTTTTTTTTGCGGTGATCCCGACTCCGGGCAGAGCCGCAGAGGGAAAGAGAGCATGAAGGACCGGATCCTCGGCGAGGCCCTCACGTTCGACGACGTGCTGCTGGTCCCTCGTCGCAGCGCGGTGGTGCCCGCGACCGTGGACGTGCGCTCGAAGGCGTCGCGCCGCGTCGGCCTGAACATCCCGATCCTGTCGGCCGCCATGGACACGGTGACCGAGAGCGCGCTCGCGATCGCGCTCGCGCAGCAGGGCGGGCTCGGCATCGTGCACAAGAACCTCTCCGTGGACGAGCAGGTGCGCGAGGTCCACCTCGTGAAGCGGAGCGTCAACGGGGTCATCGCCGACCCGGTCACGCTCCCCCCCGACGCGCCCATCGCGAAGGCGCGCGAGCTGATGGAGGTGAACCGCATCTCCGGCATCCCCATCGTGGCGGGGGGCAAGGTGGTGGGGATCCTGACGAGCCGCGACCTGCGTTTCGTCGAGACCGGCCAGAGCGTCTCCGAGCTGATGACGACGACCGACCTCGTCACGGCGCCGCCGGACACCGACCTCAAGAAGGCGCGCGACATCCTGCACCGCGCCAAGGTGGAGAAGCTGCTGCTCGTCCATCCCGACGGGCGCCTCGCCGGCCTCATCACGATCAAGGACATCGACACGCTCGCGCGGTTCCCCGCCAGCAACCTCGACCCGCAGGGCCGGCTGCGCGTGGGCGCGGCGGTGGGCGTCGCCGACGACGCGCGCGTCGAGGCGCTCGCGGCCGCGTACGTGGACTTGGTGGTCGTGGACACGGCGCACGGTCACAGCGACAACGTGCTGAAGGCCGTCGCGCGCTACAAGAAGCGCTTCCCCGGGCTCGACGTGGTGGCGGGCAACATCGTGACCGCCGAGGCGGCCGAGGACCTGATCGCCGCGGGCGTGGACGGCGTGAAGGTGGGGGTCGGCCCCGGCTCGATCTGCACGACGCGCATCGTGGCCGGGGTGGGCGTCCCCCAGCTGACCGCCGTGTCCGACGTCGCGGCCGTGGCGGGCCGCCACGGCGTGCCCGTCATCGCCGACGGAGGCATCCGGTTCAGCGGCGACATCGTCAAGGCGCTGGCGGCGGGGGCGCAGTGCGTGATGCTCGGCTCGCTGCTCGCGGGGACGGAGGAGAGCCCGGGCGAGGTCGTCTACTTCCAGGGTCGCCAGTTCAAGGCGGTCCGGGGCATGGGCAGCCTCGGCGCCATGATGCAGGGGAGCGCCGACCGGTACGCCCAGGGCGACGTGAAGGTGCGGGACAAGCTGGTCCCGGAGGGCGTGGAGGGCCGCGTGCCGTTCAAGGGACGGATGGCCGACTACGTCTACCAGCTGGTCGGCGGCCTGCGCAGCGGCATGGGCTACTGCGGCTGCGCCACCATCCCCGAGCTCAACACGAGCCCACGTTTCGTCCGGGTGACGGCAGCCGGGGTGCACGAGTCGCACCCGCACGACATCCAGATCACGAAGGAGGCCCCCAACTACCGCGTGGAGCAGACGTGAGCGCGCCCCACGAGAAGGTCCTGATCGTCGACTTCGGCAGCCAGTACGCGCAGCTCATCGCGCGGCGGGTGCGCGAGCAGCAGTGCTACGCCGAGATCGTCCTCCCGTCGGTGACCCCGGCGCAGGTGAAGGGCGCGAAGGCGCTCATCCTGTCCGGCGGGCCCGCGAGCGTGTACGGCGCGGGTGCGCCCACGATGGACCCGGCGGTGTTCCGCACGGGCACGCCGGTGCTCGGGATCTGCTACGGGATGCAACTGATGGCCCACCTCCTCGGGGGCGAGGTCCGGCGGTCCGACAAGCGCGAGTTCGGCCGCGCGCGCATCGAGGTGACCGAGCCCGGCGGCCTCTTCGGGGCGCTGGGCCCGACGCTCGAGGTCTGGATGAGCCACGGGGACAGCGTGGTGAGCCCGGGCCCCGGGTTCCGCCCCGTCGCGAGCACGGCCACCACGCCGTTCGCGGCCGTGCGTCACGAGACGGCGCCCCTCTACGGGGTCCAGTTCCACCCCGAGGTCACCCACACGCCCCAGGGCACGCAGATCCTCAAGAACTTCCTGTTCGAGGTCTGCGGGATGAAGGGCGACTGGACCATGCGGTCCTTCATCGAGGAGGCGACGGAGGCCATCCGGCGCCAGGTGGGCCCGACCGACGGGGTCATCTGCGGCCTTTCCGGGGGGGTGGACTCGAGCGTGGCCGCGGCGCTCATCCACCGCGCCATCGGCGACCGCCTCACCTGCATCTTCGTGGACAACGGTCTCTTGCGCCTCGGCGAGGCGGACGAGGTGCGCACGACCTTCGCGGGCCACTTCCGGCTGAGGCTCGTCTTCGCCGACGCGGGGGCTCAGTTCCTGAAGGGCCTCGAGGGCGTCACGGATCCCGAGGTGAAGCGCAAGCGCATCGGCCACACGTTCGTGGACGTGTTCAAGCACGAGGCGAAGGCCGTGCCCGGCGCGAAGTGGCTCGCCCAGGGCACCCTCTACCCGGACGTGATCGAGAGCCAGAGTGCCCACGGCGGGCCCTCCGTGACCATCAAGACGCACCACAACGTCGGCGGCCTGCCCGCGGAGCTCGGCTTCAAGCTCCTCGAGCCCTTCCGCTTCCTCTTCAAGGACGAGGTGCGGGCCATCGGGCGTGCGCTCGGGGTGCCGGAGAGCATCGTGGGCCGCCATCCCTTCCCCGGCCCGGGCCTCGCCGTCCGGGTCGTGGGCGAGGTGACCGCCGAGCGCCTCCGGCGCCTGCGGGAGTCGGACGCCATCGTGACCGACGAGATCCGCCGCGCGGGCGTGTACGACCGCCTGTGGCAGGCGTTCGCAGTCCTCGTGCCCGTGAACACCGTGGGGGTCATGGGCGACGAGCGCACCTACGACAACGTGATCGCGATCCGGGCGGTGGAGAGCTCCGACGGGATGACGGCCGACTGGGCGGTGCTGCCGCCCGACCTGCTCCAGCGGATGAGCAGCCGGATCATCAACGAGGTCCGCGGCGTCAACCGGGTCGTCTACGACATCTCGAGCAAGCCCCCCGCGACGATCGAGTGGGAGTGAGCGGCCCCGAGGCCGTCCTGGCGGCCTACGGGCTGGCGAGCGTCGTCGCGTTCGCCGCGTACGGGCTCGACAAGCGTCGGGCCCGGCGCGGCGGCCGCCGGATCCCCGAGGCGACGCTCCACGGCCTCGAGGCCGTGGGCGGCTGGCCGGGGGCGCTCCTCGGCGGGCGCGTCTTCCGGCACAAGACCGTGAAGCGGGGCTTCCGGGTCGTGCGGGGGCTCATCGTGCTCCTCCACCTCGCGGCGTGGGGGTGGTGGCTCCGCACGCGCGGGGGGTGAAGGGGCCCGGCCCCTGCGATGCACCCAGGGCCCCAGGCGCTACCCTGCCGGGCTCGAACCGGAGACCGTCCATGTCGATCCTCGAGAGCTTCGTATGCGGCCGCTGGCAGGCGGGCACGGGCAAGACGTCCGAGCTGCACGACCCCACCACGGGTGAGGTGATCGCCCGGTGCGGGACGGGCGGCATCGACATGAAGGCGGCCCTCGCGTACGCGCGCGACGTGGGCGGGAAGGCCCTGCGGGCGATGACGTTCGCGCAGCGGGCCGCGATGATCGAGGCGGCGAGCAAGGCCATCTTCGCCCATCGCGACGCCCTGATCGAGCTGGCGATCCGCAACGGCGGCAACACGCGCAAGGACGCGAAGTTCGACATCGACGGCGCGACGGGCACGCTGGCCGCCTACGCGGGCTGGGGCAAGGGGCTCGGCGACGTGTTCGCCATGCAGGACGGCGAGGGCGTCCAGCTCGGGCGCACGCCGCGCCTGTGGGGCGTCCACGTGCTCCTCCCGAGGCGGGGCGCGGCGGTGCACGTGAACGCCTTCAACTTCCCGGCGTGGGGCCTCGCCGAGAAGGCGGCACAGGCGTGGCTCGCGGGCATGCCGGTGATCTCGAAGCCGGCCTCGGCGACGGCGCTCGTGACCGAGCGGATCGTGCGCATCCTCGTGGACGCGAAGGTGCTGCCCGACGGCGCGCTGTCGCTGCTGTGCGGGTCGGCGGGCGACCTCCTCGAGCACATGGACGGGCAGGACGTGCTCGCGTTCACCGGCTCGGCCGACACCGGCTACCTGCTCCGGAGCAAGGAGCGGCTGCTGCGCCGCAGCGTGCGGGTGAACGTCGAGGCGGACAGCCTCAACTCGGCGGTGCTCGCGCCCGACGTGGAGCCCGGCACCGAGAGCTGGAACCTGTTCCTGCGCGACGTCGTGACGGACATGACGCAGAAGGCGGGGCAGAAGTGCACCGCCATCCGGCGCGTGCTCGTGCCGACCTCGCGGCTCGAGGACGTGCGCGGCGAGCTCGTCGCTCGGCTCTCGGCGATCAAGGTGGGCAACCCCGCCGACGAGAGCGTGGGCATGGGCCCGCTCGCGACGGCCAGCCAGCTCGCCGACGCGAAGGCGGGCGTGACGAAGCTGCTCGCGGAGTGCGAGATCGTCTTCGGCTCGCTCGCGGAGCCGGCCCTCGTCGGCGCGACGCCCGGCAAGGGATGGTTCCTCGGGCCGGTGCTCCTCCAGGCGAAGGACACGAAGACGAGCCGGATCGTCCACGAGCACGAGGTGTTCGCCCCCGTCTCGACGCTCCTGCCCTACGACGGCACCGCCGCCATGGCCGCCGAGGTCGTGCGTCGCGGCGAGGGAAGCCTGGTCGCGAGCGTCTTCACGAACGACCGCGACTTCGCGCGGGAGATGGCGCTCGAGATCGGCCCCTGGCACGGACGCCTGTACATGGGCTCGGAGAACATGGCGGCGCAGTCGCCCGGCCCCGGCACCGTGCTGCCCGGCACCGTCCACGGCGGCCCCGGTCGCGCCGGCGGCGGCGAGGAGCTGGGCGGCTTCCGCGGGATGGCGCTCTACCAGCAGCGCACCGCGATCGAGGGCGACCGCTCCCTCCTCGAGAAGATGTTCCCCCCGCCCGTCAAGCCGGCCTGAGGATCGATCGGGACGGTCCTTCCCCCCGGCCCTTGTCGAAACGGCGCGTTTCGGCCCCGTCGGACCCCTCAGGAGGTCCGGTGCACGCGTCGTGCCCCGCGCCGCACGTTCGGCGCCCCGCGGCGCGTCGTCACCAGCCGCGCCCGGGGACCCGCCGTGCGTCCGCCCGGGGTCATGCGCACCAGGCCGCGCCGGAACAGCCACGGCTCGACGTGCTCGACGAGGGTCCGCGTCGTCGTTCCCAGCACCCGCGCCAGCCGCGAGAGGGGCACCGGCCGCGAGCTCGAGCGCAGCACCTCCAGGTACCGCTGCTCCAGAGGGTCGAGCCCCTCCCCGTCGTAGCCCAGCCGCGCGAGCGTCCGCTCCACGCAGTCCCCGTCCAGGCGCAGGGTGCCCGTCGCCGGGGCCGTGTCCCTCGTCCGGTCGAGCAGCCGCAGCGCCTCGCGCGGCGTCCCTCGGGCCGCCCGTGCCAGCCGCAGCGCCCCCTCCTCCGTCGCCTCGGCCCCGACCT
>CAZJJQ010000223.1:0-6518 GCA_964546345.1 uncultured Planctomycetales bacterium | reverse complement strand
GCACGGGCGCGAGGCCGCCGAGGACGACCGCCGCCGCGAGCGCGGCGGTCGCGAGGTGACGGCCGCGGGTCACTTGGGCGACTCGGGCGCCGTCGGGGCGTCGGGGGCCTTGGGGGCGTCCGGAGCCTTCGGAGCCTCCGGGGCCTTGGGGGCCTCGGGGGCCTTCGGCGCCTCGGCCTCCTTGGGAGCGGCGGCCTCCTTCGCCTTCGCGACCGCCTCGGGCACGCGCTTGCGGGCCTGCTCGAGCGCCTTGCCGACGGCCGAGAGGGGCAGCACGCAGGTGCCCTCCGCCGCGGCGCCGAGGGCGGACAGCATGCCGAGCCCCCCGCGCCCCCCGTGACCCTCCACCCCTTCCGACGCCTCCACGCGGGAGAGCACGCCCACGGCCTTGCCCGCGGCGTCGTAGACGGGCAGCCCCATCCCGCCGAAGTCGCCCGACACCGACCACGCCGCGCGCGGCTTCTCGAGCCGGCCCGTGACGAAGAGGCGGTCGATGGCGGGGGCGCAGTCGAAGCCGCGGCCCTTGCGCGTGACGCCGAAGAGCGCCTGGCCCACCTTCGGCTCGCCGCCCTGGCCGAGATCGACCGCGGGCAGCTTGCCCGCCTCGGCGTCGATCACCTGGACGAACGCGAGGCCGAGCGTGCTGTCGCGGGCCACGAGCACCGCGGGGTGCTCCGTGGCCTCGTTGCCGTAGAGGACGACGAGGCCCGTGGGCGAGGTGGAGAGGTCGCCGCCGCGCTGCTTGAGCATGGCGCGCATCATGGACGAGCCGCCGTCGAAGCCGTCGTTGGCGACCATCACGAGGCCGGAAGGGTCCACGACGACGCCGCGGATCTCCTGGTTGGACTCGTCGTCCTGGGACTGCCCCCCCATGCTCATCCGGGTCTTCAGCACGAACTTCACGGAGACGATGGCGGGGGCCTTCTCGGCGAGCTGAGCCTCGTAGGAGGGCTCGCCGTCGGAGGCGAGGACCGGGGCGGGGGCGAGCCCCGCCACGGTCGCGAGGACGAACGCGCCGAGGAGGGGGGCCGTGCGGCGGCGGGCGAGGGGGTTCACTTGCGCTCCTTCACGTCGGGCTGGATGAAGACGTAGTGGGTGCGGTAGCCCCGGCGCACGAAGATGGACACGGTCTCGGGCTTCGTCTCCTTGACCTTCTTGGCCATCGCCTCGAACGCGGGGATGTCGTCGATGGGCTGCTCCTGGATCCGGAGGATCAGGTCGCCGGCGTTGAGGCCCGAGAGGGCCGCCCAGCCGCCGCGCGTCACCTCGGTCACGAGCACGCCCTTCTGGTCGAGGCTCCAGCGGTTCTCGATGCGGTCGAGGAACACGAGCGAGCGGACCTTGTACTCCAGCTCGGTCTCGGTCGCGGTCTTCGCCTCCGAGGCCGTGCCCGGCGTCTCCTCGAGGTCCACCTTGAGGACGACCTCGGCGCCGGCGCGCACCACCTTGAACTCGGCGACCTCGCCGACGCTCATGACCTCGATCCGTCGCTTGAGCACCTCGGCGTCCTGGATGCGCGACGCGTTGAGCGCCGAGCCGTTCATGGCCGTCAGCACGTCCCCCACCAGCAGGCCCGCCTTGGCGGCCATCGTGCCCGGGTAGACCTGCGTGATGCGGAAGCCGCGCAGGTCCTTCGCGCCGAGCGCCGTGGCGACGTCCGGGGTCACGACCTGCGTCGCCACGCCGAGCCACGCCTTGGGCAGCTCGGCCCCCAGCGACTCCGGCGGCTTCTTGCTCGTGTCGAGCACGGTGATCAGGTCGTCGTTGCCGCGGCGCATGTGGACCCGGACCCCGGGCTTCTTGCCGATGGCGTCGGCGACCTGCTGGAAGGAGGCGTAGGTGGTGATGGGCTTGGCGTCGAGGTCGAGGATCACGTCGCCGAACTGGATGCCGGGCTTGGCGTCGTCGGCCGGGAAGCCGGGACGCACGCCGGTGACGAGCACCCCGTTCGCGTCCGGCCACCGGCGGAAGAGGGCCATGGGGCCCGTGATCTCGCGCACGGAGAGCCCGAGGTTCTTGATCTCGTGCTCGTCGCCGAGGTAGCGCTCCATGCGCGTGACGGCGACGTCGGCGGTGCGGGCCTCGGCGCCGCGGAGGTAGGCGACCTTCGCGACGGCTCCGGCCTCGAAGTCGGCGAGGCGCTTGTAGAGCCCCGGGACGTCCTCGAAGTAGGGGGCGTCGATCGGCTTCCCGTCGATGGAGAGCATCACGTCGCCGGGGGCGAGCCCGGCCTTCTCCGCCGGCCCGCCGGGCTGGACGGCCGAGATGAGCGCGCCCGTCTTGCGGCCCATCTTCTCCACGGGGTAGATGGTCACCCCGAACCACCCGCGACGGACCTCGCCGTAGGTGAGGGCCTGGTTGAGGACGTGCGACGCGAGGTTGCTCGGGATGGCGAAGCCGACGCCGTTGCCGCCGAGCTCGTTGATGCCGATCACCTCGCCCTGCAGGTTGACGAGCGGGCCGCCGCTGTTGCCCGGCAGGATGAGGGCGTCGTGCTGGATCCACTTCGTGAACAGGCCCGTGACCTGGCCGTCGCCGAGGTCCATGTCGTCCATGTCCGAGCCGGTGAAGGAGGTGAACACGCGGCTCGGGTTGCAGACGATGCCGAGCGTCATGGAGGAGGACAGCGTCAGCGGGTTGCCCATGGCGATGATGGGCTGCCCCACCGCGAGGCGGCTCGAGTCGCCGATCTTGGCGAAGGGGATGGGCAGGTTGCGGTCGCGGCGCGTCTCGAGGCGGAGGCGCAGCACCGAGAGGTCGGTGAGCGGGTCGTGGGCCACCACCTCGGCCTCGATCTGCTCGTTGCTCGGCAGGCGGCACAGGAGCCGGGTGGACTCGCCGGCCACGTGGTAGTTGGTCAGGACGTGCCCCGCGGGGCTCACGATCACGCCGGAGCCGGCCGAGGGGAAACGCTCGAGGCGGCCCCCGGAGAACGACTTCGAGACCACCGCGATGTTGACGAGCGCCGGGTAGACCTGGTCGCGTGCGAAGGCCACGCGTTCGTCGGCCTTGACGACCTCCTCGGCGCGGGCGACGGACGGCGGGACGAGAGCGACGAGGGCGGCCGGCAGGAGCGCCAGCGGCAGGAGCCGTGCGAGACGGGGCATCGATGTCCTCGGAGGGGTGGGGAGGGAGGGAATGTACAAGCGGCGGCCGCCCGGGTCTGCCCCGGGGCCGACGGCCTCCCGTGCGCCCTAGGACGGCCCGCCCGCCCCCCCGGTTCCCGGAATCCGCGCCCCCGCCGGGGTCGCGCCGGGCGCCGACCGACGGTCCGTGGGGCGCCCCCCCCCAGGACGGACGACTCCACTCCACGGCCGGGGCCTCCGATGGATGGGGTACGGTCCTCCGCCGGGGGCGCCTCGCCCCCCTTCGAACGACCTACGTCCCGCGACGTCCCCGCCGCGGACGGGCCACGGCCCTTCCCCATGTTCTCCCACCAAGCCCACACGTTCCGCCAGCAGGCGAGGCTCTCGATCACGCTTTCGTGGATCGCGGGCTACACGAACATCCTCACGATCCTGACGTGCGGCCAGGTGACGAGTCACGTCTCGGGGACCGCCTCCCAGCTCGGGCGCGACGTCGTGGAGGGGCGCTGGCACGCCGGCGGGTACATGGTCGCGCTCCTCACCGCGTTCGCGGGGGGAGCCGGGATCTCGGGCGTGCTGACCGAGCTCGGCCGCCACCGCCGATGGTCGTCGATCTACGTGCTCCCCATGGTGGTCGAGTGCGTCCTCCTGGCCCTCTTCGCCGTCCTCATCGACTGGAACGTCCTCGGGGACCTGCACCAGGAGACGGCCGCCCTCTGGCTCACGCTGCTCCCCTCCCTCGCCATGGGCCTGCAGAACGCCACGATCACCCGGATCAGCGGCGGCGTCGTCCGCACCACCCACGTCACCGGGGTGCTGACCGACCTGGGCCACGAAGCCGCGATCTGGACCTTGCGGCGCCGGGAGGCGGGCCGGACGCCCGCGAGCCCCGGCACGTTCGCCTCGGGCTGGCGCCTCCTCCTCCTCGCGAGCATCGTCTCGAGCTTCGCGCTCGGGGCCGCCCTCGGCACCCTCGCTTTCGACCACTTCCCCCGCTGGTCCATGGTCCCGGCGCTGGCGTTCCTGCTCTGGATCGTCGGCGTCGATGTCCTCCAGCCCATCGCCTCCACCCGCAGCAACAAGGACGTCGGGGGCGACCTACACGCGGCGCTGCCGCCGGGCGTGTCGGTCTTCCACATCACCTCGGAGGCCTCCCGCTTCGGGCGCCGGGTCCGCATGCCGGACATGGCCGCGTGGGCCGACCGCCTCGAGGACGGTGTGCGCGTGGTGGTGCTCGACGTCGCGGGGGTCGAGACCCTCGACGCCGACGGGTTCGTCGAGCTGCAGGCGCTCGCTCGCCGGCTCGTCGGCAGGGGACGCGCCCTCGTGCTCGCGGGCGTCACCCGCGAACGGTACGCGAGGCTCCGCGATCACGGCGTCCTCGAGGCCGTGGACGCGACCAACGTCTGCTCGGACCTGGAGCTCGCCGCTGCCCACGCGATCCACCTGCTCGACGAGCAGACGGCCGGCGCGTAGGCGAACCCCTGCCTCCCGGGGGCAGGGGGGTCGCGGGCACCCGGAGAGCGCCGCGCGCCCCCTCCCCCCGCCGCCCCCCACCTCCCGGAGCGGGTCTGCCCTCACGCTCGACGCGAGGCGGACGCGTCGAGGCGACCGAGGAGGCGGAGCAGTCCGTCGAGGATCGTCAGGGGGTGCGGGGGGCAGCCGGGCACGAAGAGATCGACCGGCACCACCGAGGCCGCGCCGTCGCGCACCTCGGGGTGGCCGACGAAGGGCCCGCCCGCGATCGCGCAGGCGCCCACCGCGATGACGATCCGAGGCTCGGAGAGCGCCTCGTAGGTCGTCCGGAGCGCCGCCTCCATGCCCTGCGTGACGGGCCCGGTGATCAGGAGCCCGTCGGCGTGGCGGGGCGAGGCCACGAACTGGATGCCGAAGCGCGAGAGGTCCCACCCGATGGTTCCGAGGACGTTCGTGTCGGCCTCGCAGGCGTTGCAGCCGCCGGCGCTCACCTGGCGGAGGCGCAGGGAGCGGCCGAAGAGCCGCCGGAGGCGTGCTTCGAGCGCCTCGGCGAGCCGGGCCTCCTCGAGGCCGGGCGCCCCGAGCTGGAGGTCCTCCCTGCGGCGCACGGCCATCCGGTGATCGCCCGTCTGCGTGATCGCGCCCTCGGGACACGTCTCGACGCACGCGGCGCAGAACACGCAGCGGCCGAGGTCGAGGGTCACGGCGCCGCCCGGAGGGCGGGTGATCGCGCGGGTCGGACAGACGGGCAGGCACGCGGTGCACCCCCCGGCGCACCGCGCCGCGTCCACGCGCAGCGCGCCGCCGTGGCGGTCGGGGAGCGCGGGGGCGGGCCCCGCGGGGTAGGCCATCGTCTCGCAGCCGCGCCGGAGGCGGGAGAGCAGGGTGTCGAGGAGGAACACGGCGTCGGGCTCCCGGCGGGCCGCGGCTACAGGTCGTGGCCGCAGTAGGAGAGGTTGAAGCTCTTGTTGCAGAGCGGGAAGTCGGAGAGCGCCTGTCCCCGCAGGGCCAGGGCGAGGCCGGACCAGTTGTGGAAGGAAGGATCGACCACCTTGTAGCGGAGGAACCGACCCTGCCCGTCCGTCACGGCCGCGTGACAGACCTCGCCCCGCCAGCCCTCCACCAGGGCCACCGCGAGCGTCTCGGGCACGGGCGGCGGCAAGGCGCACCGCGGCTCGCCCTCCGGCGGGCCCGCCAGCTGTTCGAGGAGGAAGTCGCCCGAGCGCACGACCTCGAGCGCGCGCACGCGCGCGCGGGCGAGCACGTCCCCGCCCGGCCACACGGCGACCTGCGCCTGCGCGAACCGATGCCACCCCGCAGGGTGGTCGTAGCGGACGTCGCGCACCACGCCGCAGGCCCGCGCCGCCGGCCCCACCAGGCCCAGGGCGATCGCCTGGGACGGGTGGACCGTGCCCACGTGCTCGAGGCGCGCGCGCACGGACGCTGCGTCCCAGAACCAGGCGATCGCCTGCTTCGCGTCCGAGAGGGCCACGTCGAGCCGCGCTCGGAGGGCGGCCAGGCGGGCGGGATCGAGGTCGAACCGGGCCCCGCCGGGACGGACCAGGCCGCGCCCGAACCGGTTGCCGCACAGCAGCGCGGTGAGGTTGAGGAAGTCGCCGCGGATGCGTCCGCAGGCGGCGGCGGTCGGCAGGAAGGCGACGTCGCCGGCCAGCGCGCCGAAGTCGCCCACGTGGTTCGCCAGGCGCTCGAGCTCGAGGGCGAGCGCGCGCAGCCACTGCGCCCGGAGAGGCGCCTCGACGCCGCCGAGGGCCTCGAGGACCGTGGCATGCGCCGTGGCGTGGCCGATCGTCGTGTCGCCTGCGATCGTCTCGACCTGGGCGAGGGTCGCGGGGTGCGGCCCGCCCTCGAGCGCGCGCTCGATGCCGCGGTGCTGGTAGCCCAGCGCGATCTCGAGGTGGAGCACCTCCTCGCCGGCGCACTGGAAGCGGAAGTGCC
>CAZJJQ010000222.1:0-6539 GCA_964546345.1 uncultured Planctomycetales bacterium | reverse complement strand
CGGGGGCTCGTCGGACGCCGCGCGCGCGGCGCGCGCGAGCGCGGCGCCCGCCGCCCACCCGGCGGCGGCGCCGCGGATCGTGCGACGCGAAGGGGAACGCTCGGACATCGGGGCCTCCACGGGCAGCCTACCCCAATCGCCTCACGGAGTAGCAGTACGGAGGCGGCGCAAGATCCTCCATTTCTTCTCCCGTACGGAGCCTCGCCCGCAGGAAGTAGAGAACTTTGCGCCGCCTCCGTACTGCTAGTGCGCAAGGATCTCGCGGTGGAGGCGGACGTTGCGCCGCATGGGCTCGCGGCACTCCTTCGGCGCCAGCGCGAGCATCGCGTCGAGCATCCGCCGCGCCTCCTGGGCGTGGGCGCGGCTCCCGGTGGCGCGGAAGAGGAGCCAGTGCGCCTGCATCCGCGCGGGGGGCGCGAGGCGCGCGCCGTGATCCCGCAGCCCCTGCTCCGCCGCCGCGATCGCCTCCCCGATCACGTCGCCGGACAGGTGGGTGCGCCACGCGTGCACCAGCACCTCCACGTCCGGCACGGACCGTCGCTTCGCGGACGCGAGGGCCGCGTCGAGCTCCACGCGCGCCTCCTCGCACCGCCCCTGTCGCGTGAGGAACGCGCCCCGGACGAGGCAGGCGTCGGCGGCGACGGCCGAGCCCCCGCCGTCCCCGCGCAGCCGGGCGGCCTCGTCGAAGCGGCGCCCGGCCGAGACGACGTCCCCCTCTTCATCGTCGAGGGTCGCGAGCGCGACCAGCGCCTGCCACTCGTTGAGGCGGTCCTCGAGCTGACGGGCGGCCTCGAGCGCGCGGTCGAAGTGCACGCGCGCGTCCACGAGGTCTCCGAGGCCGAGCGACGTGTAGCCGAGGTGGCGCTCCGCCAGCGCCTCTCCCTTGCGGTACCCGATCTCGCGGGACAGCTCGAGATGGCGGGTGCTGCGGCTGCGCGCCTCGGAGAACCGACCCTGCGCCCGGAGCACCAGCCCCAGGTTGCCCGACGCGCTGGCCTCGCCCTGCCGGTCGCCGATCTCGCGCGCGAGGTCGAGGTGCCGCTCGAAGTGCGCCTGGGCCTCCTCGAAGCGGCCCAGGCCGTGGAGCGCGAGGCCGAGGTTCCCGATGGCGACGGCCTCGAACTGCCGGTGGCCGATGGAGCGGGCGAGGGCGCGCCCCTCCTCGAGCTTCGCCCGCGACTCGACGGCGAGCCCGAGGTTGTCGAGGACGACGCCGAGGTTCGCCGTCGCGCCGGCAACCCCGGCGGCGTCGCCGAGCTCCCGGGAGAGCTCGATGCAGCGCTCGAAGCGCGCCCTCGCCTCGGCGAGCCTTCCCCGATGCCACGCGACGATCCCCAGGTTCCGCGTCGCGGCGGTCTCCCCGGCACGGTCGCCGACGGCTTGGAACAGCGGCAGCGCGGCCTCGAGCGCCGTCTCGGCCTCCGCATAGCGGGAGGTGCGCCACAGGTGCTCCCCGAGCGCGCGACGCACGCGCGCCCGGGGCAGGGGGGCCCCCAACGCGTCGGAGAGCGCCAGGGCCTCGTCGAGCGCGGCCCGCTCGGGCTCGCGGCGGCCCAGCAGCTGCAGTCGCTCCGCCTTGCGGGTGAGGACGCCCACCCGGGCCGCGCCCGTGAGCAGTCCGGGCATCGCGAGGGCACGGTCGGCGAGCGCGAGGGCCGCCTCGTTCAGGTACGACCGCTCGAGATGGGTGAGGGCGCCGTCGAGGTAGCGCAGGGCCTTCTCCCCCTGGGCCCCTTCGAGGAGCTGCTGCGCCAGCTCCACGCAGAGCGCGCCGTCCAGCGCGGCGGGGTCCTTCGTCGCCGCGCCGTGGCGGGCCTCGAGCGCCTCGCCGAGCGCGGCGTGGTAGGCCTCGCGCGTCTGCTCGTACAGCGCGCCGTAGATGGACTCCTGCACCTGGTGGTGGTCGAACACCAGCCGACGGCCCGCCGCGCGGACCAGGGCGTGCCGACGCTCGATGGCCGCGAAGCGCTTGAGGACGGGCAGGACCGGCGCGCCCACGGCGGCCGCCACGAGCGCGGGGTCGAACTCGAACCCGGCGCACGACGCGACGTCGAGCAGATCCCGGTCCTCCGCGTCGAGGTCGGCGAGGCGCGCCCCCACGAGGTCGAGGATCGAGGACGGGATCTGGATGTCGGCGACCACCCCCGTGGTTCCCCACGTCCCGTCGGGGTGCTGCGTCAGCATGCGCCCCTCGCGCAGCCCGCGCAGGATCTCGAACACGAAGAAGGGGTTCCCGTCCGACTTCGAGAGGATCCGCCAGCCGAGCTCCTCGGCGAGCCGCTCGGAGCGCAACGCGTCCACGAGGAGCCGGGCCACGTCCTTCGGCCCGAGGCGCGCGAGGGGCAGGCGCGTGGCGCCCAGGCGGTCGAAGTGGCCGAGCCACCGGTCGTCGGGGCCGCGGCGCGTGGAGCCGAACAGCAGGATCCGGTGGCCGGGCACCGCCATGGCGAGCGCGGTGAACAGCGCCCGGCCCTCCTCCGGCGCGAAGTGGAGGTCGTCGATCAGCACGATCGTCGTGCGTTCGGCGGCGAGGGCGTGCGTGGCGAGCACGAAGCACGTCTGGAGGGAGTCCTTCGTCAGGGCCTCGGAGCCCGGCGGCGTGGACTCCCCGCGCAGGAGCGCGGCGAACGCGGGCACCAGCAGCCGGGACTGGGGCAGGACCGTCTTGAGGGTCTCCTCGAGCGCCTCGGCGCCCAGCTGCTCGCGGTACGCGGTGCAGAAGGCGCCGCTCGCCGTGGCGGCCCCGCCCGGCGGGTAGCTGCCGAAGAGGAAGTGGATGTCCTCCCCCTCGCGCTGGAGGAGCGCGACGCACTCGTCCACGAGGCGCGACTTCCCGATGCCCGCCTCTCCCTCGAGGAGCACCACCTGCCCGTCGCCCTCCTTGGCGCGGGCGTAGAGGGCCCGGATCCGCTCGAGCTCGGCCTCGCGGCCGTGGAGGGCGGTCTCGCGGGGGATCCGGATGCGGCGCAGCGGCCGACGGGTCTCGGTCCGGATCGCGGTCGCCTTCGCGCGCCACCAGGGCGACGTCTCCCCCTCCTCGAGCACCCGCACGAGCTCCGAGGCCGAGGCGAACCTCGCCTCCCGCGACTTCGAGAGGAGCGTGTGGATCACCTCCTCGAAGAACGGGGAGACCTGCGGATTGCGGGTGCCCACCCGCACGGGCTCCTCGGAGAGGATGCGCTGCAGGGTCTTCGACACCTCGTCGGTGTGGAACGGGTGCACGCCGGTCGCCAGCTCGTAGAGCACCGTGCCCAGGCCGAAGAGGTCGGTGCGCCCGTCGAGGGCGTCGCCGCCCGCGGAGAGCTGCTCGGGGGCGGCATGGAGCAACGAGCCGACGAACACCCCCGTCTGCGTGAGCGACGGCCCCGCGAGCGCCCCGCGGGCCACGCCGAGGTCCATGATCTTCACCACGTGCGAGCGCGTGATGAGCACGTTCTCCGGCTTCACGTCCCGGTGGACCACGCCGACGGCGTGGATCGCGGCGAGCCCCTTCGCGATCTCGCAGCCCACGTGCCGGCACAGGTCCTCCGGCACGCGATCCAGCTCGCGGAGCAGCTCGCGCAGCGTCTGCCCCTCGACCAGCTCCATGACGAGGAAGTGCTGGGGCTTCCCGTCCACGAGGAGCACGTCCGCGTCGAGCGTGCGGACGACGTTCTCGTGGACCACCGCGCGTCCGATGTCCGCCTCGCGGAGGAACCGCTTGAAGAACCCCTCCTGCTCGAGGAGGTGGGGGTAGACGAGCTTCAGCGCCACCACCGCGCCCGCCTCGAGGCCCCGCGCGCGCCCCTCGACCGTCGCGCGGTAGACGCGGCCCATGCCCCCCGAGCCCAGCTCGGCGGTCAGGCGGTAGGGTCCGAGGGTGGTGCCGATCACGGGGCCCGTCTCCACTCCCCCGGTCCCGCCGCCCGAGGCCGGGCCGGGGCGCCGCGCCTGCGGAGGGGGGGCGCCGCAGCAGCGTACAGAGAGAAATGTCGTCGCGGATAGGGAGGAGGACGCCGCCGGGGGGAGAGGGGGAGCAGGATGGGGCCATATTCCGCAGGGCACCCCCGCCCTCCCCCCGCCGCCCCCCACCTCCTCCCCGGGGGCTGGATCCCGGGAAGCTCCCGCGTCGGCGAACGACGACAGTACCCCATGGCGTCCGACCGGGGGGTTCGCTACGCTCTGGACCGTCCGGTCGGGACCTTCGTCCAGCCGCCGGGTCGTGGAGGTAGGAGCATGGCACGTTCGGCGTCGTCGAGGATCTGGAGGTCGGGCGCCGCCACCCTGGCGCTCGGTGCGTTCGCGACGCTGGCGAGCGGCATCCCCCAGGTCGGCAGCGGCCCCTTCCAGCTGGCCGCGGGCGCCGACGTGGACATCTACACCGCGGCGCCTCCGCCGCCGGCGCCCCTCGCCGGCGTCACGGTGAATGCGCAGACGGGGGCCGTGCGCGTGCGCGCGAACAACGGCGGCACGTTCGGGAACCTGGGACAGGTGGGGACCGGGCAGTCCGGCGTCTTCGAGGGTCCGTTCGCGAAGGTGAACCTGATCGCGAACGTCGGGACGCCCCCGGCGGCGTCGAACGGCACCTTCGTCGTGCGAGCCCCCACGGACGGCGCGGACCCGGACCGGCTGCTCGGGACCGGACGGCTGATGCTGGGAGGGATGTACCCGTCCTTCACGGCATACGGGGCCTACGACGGCGCCGGCACCGCGGTGGACCGCGTCCGCCTGCTGGTCGTGGACCTCAGCGCGAGCTCCCAGGGCGCGACGGTGACGAGCTCGAACGCCGCGGGAACCCCGGGCCCGAGCTACGTCGTCGAGGGCGGGGACTGGGGCTTCTGCTCGCGTGGCATCTCGAAGTTCACGGTCTCGGGGAGCGGCTCGGTGCCCTTCTCGGTCTACGCCCCGTCGGCCGGGTGCAACACGATCTCGGGAGTCGCCCGGGCCCAGACCGCGAACGACGTGGACTCCATCGGCGTGGACGGCCAGGCGAACCTGCGGGTCGTGCTCACGAACAACGGCGCCGGCAACGTGACCCTGACGTACGCGATCGGCGGCAGCGCGCAGGCGCCCGTCGTGATCCCGCCCGGAGGGTCCTCGCCGCCGATCATGGGGCTCCTCACGGCGTTCGAGTGGACCTACGCGACCCAGGGATGCACGGTCTCCCTGGCGATCACGGGCAACTAGCCCGACCGACGGGCGGCGCCCCCCGCGGCGCCGCCGACCTGTAGGCGTACCCGCACACATTTCGCTTGCCGGGGGGAGTAGCCGCCCCCTACCTTGAGTCCCCGTGAAGGCATCGGGTCGCCCGGAGAGCCGGACGACGGGAGACCGCCATGGGCCGAAGGACGTGGTCAAGCCTCGCGGTGACGGCGACGTGCTACGTCGCGCTCGCCGCGTTCGCGACGCTGGCGCGGGGCATCCCTCTCGACGCGCGGGCGAAGTTCGACCTCGCGGCGGGCAAGGTGGTCGACATCTACAGGATGCCGAGCGCCGGCCCGGAGCTCACGGCGATCCGCGTGCGGTGCGACACCGGCGGCGTGCGCTGCTACGCCGACGACGGCACCACGCTGAGGCCCCTGGGGCCCGTCCTCGCCGGACGGTCCTACGTGGTCGAGGGGCCGTTCCGCATGGTGTACATGTTCGCAAGCACGGGGCCGGTCCCGCAGGCTGCGTCCGGGGAGTACGAGGTTCGGGTTCCCACCACGGACCCGCGCGACCCCGATCGGTTCCTGGGCGGCGGCAGCCTCCAGCTGGCGCCGAACACCCCCTACAACGTCTACGGTTCGTTCGGACAGAGCGGCGCTGCGGCGCCGCGCGCCCGCATCCTCACCGTAGGCGCGCAACAAATCGCCGGGCCGGATTCGCGGATCGAGGTGACGAGCGTCCCTGCCGCATCAGAGGCCTACGTGGTCGATGGTGGAGACTGGGGCTTCTGCTCCCGGGTGGCCTCCACGTTCACCATGACGGCGGGGGCCCAGAACCCCACCCAGCCGAGCGTGCAGTACGAGCTCCATGCCCTGCCCCTCGCCACCTCGAAGATCGAGGGCGACATGAGCGCGCAGACGGACGAGGACCAGGACTTCGTCTCCGTGGACGGGCAGACCGACCTCGGCATCACGATCAAGAACAACGGCCAGAGGCCCATCCGGCTGCAGTTTGCGTACGAGCAGGGCGCCGATCAGCAGGAGACCGTCCAGCCGGGACAGGAGTCCAAGGCGCCGGCCGGGAAGTTCTCCAAGTTCGAGTGGACCTACGGTCAGCGGGACGACGCGGTGCACGTCACGATTCGCGGGACGTAGTCCGCCGTTCCCCTCTCCCCTGCCGGAAGCCGCCGGACCCTCCGGCGGCTTCCTTCGTTTCGGTACCGTCCCCTACGGCTTCGACAGCAGACACAGCTCGAACGGCGCCTCGGGCACGAACCCCATCCGTTCGTAGAGCGCCAGCGCCGGCCCGTTGCGCTCGCCCGTGAACAGGACCGCGCCGTGCGTCGCGCGCCCGCCCGCGCGCGCCCGCTCGACGATCGCCGTCACGCACGCCCCCGCGAGCCCCCGCCGGCG
>CAZJJQ010000221.1:0-6542 GCA_964546345.1 uncultured Planctomycetales bacterium | reverse complement strand
GCGGACCCCGGGTCGAAGCGGCGGGAGGGGCCCTACGCGCGCGCCCTCACGGCCCTCGCCGGCGCGGGGCTGCGACGGAAGGGCGCCCACACGCCCGGGGAGCACCGGCGTCGCGTCGTGTCGGTGCTGCCCGTCGCGGCGCCGGCCTTCGGGGCCCTGACCGACCTCCACGTCCGCGCCCGATACGGCGAGCGACCGTGGACGGCCGAGGAGCAGGCAGCCGCGGAGACCGCCGCGGGGGAGGTCGAGAGGACCGTGGGCGAGGTCCGGCGGGGCGGTCGGTCTCCCTCCGGCGCTCCGCCCCTCCCGGGAGGCACGGGCCCGGGATAGGGTGGGGGGATGGCCGAAGGCTCTCCCCGTTCGCGTGCGTCCGCCACGTTCGTCGCCCACCGCCTGGCCGAGGCGGGCCATCGGGCGCTCTTCGCGGGCGGCTGCGTGCGGGATCGCCTGCTCGGCCTTACGCCCGGCGACCACGACGTGGCGACGAGCGCCCCGCCGGAGGCCGTGGCGGCCCTGTTCCCGCACGCGGTGACGGTCGGCGCGCGGTTCGGCGTGGTGGTGGTACCCGTGGACGGCGACAACGTCGAGGTGGCGACGTTCCGGGCGGATGGGCGCTACGTGGACGGCCGCCGCCCCGAGGGCGTGACCTACAGCGACCCGCCCACGGACGCGTCGCGGCGCGACTTCACCGTGAACGGGCTCTTCGAGGATCCCGCGACGGGCGAGGTGCTCGACTACGTCGGTGGCCGCGCCGACCTCGCGGCGCGGCTCCTGCGCGCGATCGGGGACCCCGAGGCGAGGTTCCGCGAGGACCATCTGCGCCTCCTGCGCGCCGTGCGGTTCGCGGTGAAGCTGCGCTTCGCGATCGAGCCCCACACGTTCGACGCGATCCGGCGGCTGGCGCCCCTGGTGGCCGACGTCTCTCCCGAACGCGTGCGCGACGAGCTCGGCAAGACCCTCCGGGCGGGCCGCGGCGCGGCGATGCGGCTCCTCGCGCGCACCGGCCTCCTCGAGGTCGTCCTCCCGGAGGTCGCGGCCATGCGCGGGGTGCCGCAGCATCCCGGGTTCCACCCCGAGGGCGACGTCTTCGTCCACACGGCCCTCGTGCTCGACCGGGTGGACGTGACGGGCAGGAGCCCCGAGGACGCGGACGCGCTGGTCTGGGGCGCGGTGCTGCACGACATCGGCAAGCCCGGGACGAAGACGGTGGACGAGGACGGGCGCATCCGGTTCCACGGACACGACGTGCTGGGAGCGCGGATGGGGGAGGCCGTGCTCGAGCGCCTGCGGCTCCCGACCCGCCGGGTGGAGCTCGTGTCGGAGCTCGTCGCGAAGCACATGGCCTTCCCCAACCTGCCGAAGATGCGGAAGCACCGCCTGCGGCAGTTCCTCGGGCAGCCCTCGTTCCCCCTCCACCTCGACCTCCATCGGGCCGACTGCGGCGGCAGCCACGGTGACACGTCCCTCGCCACGTTCTGCGAGGACGAGCTCGCCGCCTACCGGTCCGAGCCGGTGCTCCCGCCCCCGCTCGTCTCGGGCACCGACCTGATCGCGGCGGGCTACGCGCCCGGGCGGCGCCTCGGAGCCCTGCTGGCCTGGCTCCGCGAGCTCCAGCTCGACGGCGAGCTCCTCGACCGCGAGGCCGCGGTACGGCGCGTGCTGACGGAGTTCCCGCCAGCGTCCTCCGAGGTGCCGCCGCGGTGAAGCGTATCGTTCGTATGACCCTGCGTTGCCCGACGGTTACGACCCTGGGGCTCTGCGTTCTCTGGCTCGCCGCCCCTCTCGTCCACGCGGGCGACGCTCCGCCGGACCCGACCCGCGACCTGCGCCTCGCCGCCCGCGAGGGCTCCCCGAAGGAGGAACGGCTCGCCGCCCTCGGCCGCGTGGTGGCCGGCGGTCGCCTCGAGGACGGGGCGCTCGCCCTTCGCGCCGGCGCGAGCCTCCTGGCCGTGGATCCCGCGGCCGTGGCCCCCCTCTGGCGCCTCGCCCGCGAGAGCGGCGAGCTGCCGCCCGACGTGCTCGAAGCCGCCCGTACGGCCGTGGCCGCGGAGGCGCAGAAGGGCGTTCCCGAGCGTCGCGACGCCCTGGCGATCGCGGGCCTCTACGTGGGGAGACGCTCGGGCACGGACGTCCTGCTCGGCGCGTGCGCGACCCCTGGCCCCGCGCGCGACGCGGTGCTCTGGGACGCCCCGGAGCTCGCCGCTTCCCTCGAGGGCGGAGGCCCGGGGGGTGACCCGACGACCCTCGCCGCCGCGTGGACGCGCCACGTGGAGGTGGCCGACCTGCTCGACCGCGCGTGCGAGGACGATCCGAAGACGGCCTGGCCCGCGCTGGATGCCCTGAAGGGACGGACCGACGCCGTGCCCCTGCTGCTCGCGACGGCGGCGCGCGGAGCGACCCGCACGCCCGCCGGGCTCGTCCCCCGACGGGTGCGGGCCGTCGTGCTGCTCGGCGCCCGACGGGAGCCGTCGGCGCTCGACGCCCTGCTCTCGTGTCTCGACGACCAGCACAACGACGGCTGGGTGCGGGTCGCAGCCGTGACCGCGCTCGGCGACCTGGGCGACCCGTTCGCGATCGTGCCCCTCTGTCGCGTCCTCTTCTACCTCGGCGACGTCCACCGGGTCCGCGACTCGTGGGAGTATCCCGGGGCCGACAACACCGACCTGGCGCCCGACGCCTGGGCGGACGCGCCCTACCAGGCCATCGACAGCGCCGTGTGCGACGCGCTCCTGCGCCTCGGCGTGCGCGGCGCGGCCGAGTGGATCGTCCGGGAGCGGCTTCGCCCGGCCTCGGGTCGCTGGCGCATCCGGGTGCTCCAGGACGGCATCGACGCGGTGCGTCGCGCGTTCCCGGGCGCGCCGGCCTACGAGCCCGACGCCGGCCTTCCGCAGCGCGAGGCCTCCTACGAGGCCCTGCGCGCGTGGCTGCGGACGGGCCCACGCCTGAAAGCCCCGCTCGCCGAGGACGATCCGCGCTTCGCGAAGGGCGCGCGGGCGCTCGTCCACCAGATGGGCGAGAAGAGCGTGATGGAGCTCCAGATCGTGAAGCGCTCGGCGGCGCTGATCGGCGCTCCGATGACGCCGTACGTGCTCGAGGGGCTCGCCTCCAGCACGAAGAAGGTCCAGCGCGCCGAGCTCGCGATCACGCTCGGGGCCCTCCACGACCGCCGCGCGATCGAGCCGCTGCTGCGTCTCGCGAAGGACCCGGTCTCGGCGGTGCGTGCGAACGCGATCGAGGCGCTGGGCTCCTACCTCGGCCGGGAGGACGATCCCCAGCTCGACGGCGAGTCCCCGCTCGGCACCGACGCGATCGTGGCGGCGCTCGTGGCGGAGCTCGGGGATCCGGAGGCGCGGGCCCGCACCTCCGCGGTGAAGGCGCTCACCGCCGCGCCCGCACGCGCGGACGTGCTGGCGGCCCTCCGGGCGCACCGTGCGGACGAGCATCCCGAGAACGACTTCGGCGACTACCGGCTCGCCGAAGCCGTGGCCCTGCTGGTGCAGACCGGCGAAGGGCTCGACGCCGTGCTCTCGATCCTCGCGGAGCCCGACCTCTTCCGGCGCCGGTTCGTCTGGGAGCTCCTCTGGCCTGCGCTCCGCCTCGAGCCCGAGGCGTTCGATCCGGCCCTCGATCCCAAGTCGCCCAAGGCCGCCCTGCCCGCGCGCGCGGGGCTCGAACGCGCGTTGACGGCGCGCCGGGGCACGCCCCGGTGAGCGCGGTCGTGCCCCCTTCGGTGTCGCTGCGCGGCGTCGTGCGCCGCTACGAGGGGCGCCCCGTGCTCGCGGGGGTGGACCTCGATGCGGAGGAGGGGAGGCTGCTCGTCCTCCTGGGGCGGAGCGGCGCCGGCAAGTCCACGCTCCTGAGGCTCGTGGCGGGCCTCGACGCGCCCGACGAGGGCCGCATCGAGCTGGGGGGCGTCGCCGTCGCCGATCCGCGCGTACGGGTCCCCGCCGAGCGACGGGGCGTCGGGATGGTGTTCCAGACGCTCGAGCTGTGGCCGCACATGACCGTGGCGGAGAACGTGGCCTTCGGCCTGCCGGGTCGCCCGCGGGGGCGCGGGGCCCTCGCGCACGCGCGCGTGCGCGAGGTCTGCGACCAGGTGGGGCTCCCCGAGGACCTCGCGCGGCGGCGCCCGCCCACGCTGTCGGGCGGCGAGCGCCAACGCGTGGCCATCGCGCGCGCCCTTGCCCCCTCGCCGCGCGTCCTGCTCTACGACGAGCCCCTGGCGAACCTGGACCCCGAGCGACGCGGGGAGATCCGGCGGCTCGTGCGTCGCCTGCGCGCCGAGACGGGGGGCACGGTGATCTACGTGACCCACGACGCCTCGGAGGCCCTCGAGATGGGGGATGCGGTGGCGGTGCTCGAGGCCGGCCGCGTCGTGGATCGGGGCCCGCCGGAGCAGGTGTACGCGCATCCGCGCACCCTCGCGTCGGCGCGCGCGCTGGGCGCCGTCAGCGAGGTGGCCGCCGAGCCCGTCGCCGGCGGCTACGCGACCGCGTTCGGCGCCTTCCCCGCCCCCGAGCCCGCGTTCGCCGCCGGAGGGGGACGGCGGATCGGCGTCCTGCGACCCGAGCAGGTCAGCCCGTCCGCCACGGGCGTCGCCGCCGAGGTCGTGGACTCGTTTCCGGTCGCGGGGGGATTCGCGTTCGCCGCGAGGCTCTCGCCGTCGGGCTCGGTGCTCGCCGGCCGCAGCGGCACCCGCCTGGCGCCGGGCGCGCAGGTGCGGCTCGCCCTCGCCGGCAGTCCGGCGTTCGTGCCCGCGGAGGGAGGATCCTGATGGTCTCGCGCCTGCGTCGCTGCCTCCCGCTCCTCGCGCCCCTCTCGACCGTGGCGCTTCTCGGGCTCGCCGGCGGGTGCGGCGGTGACGACCCCGCTCCGGCCTCGAAGCCGGCGACGCCGGCCCCGGCGACGCCCGCACCCGCGGCCGCCGGTTCCCCCGCGGCCGCGCCGGAGGGGCCGGCGTTCGTCTCCGCCGCCCAGTGCGGGGCGTGCCACCAGGAGATCTACGCGGAGTGGAAGGCGTCCTGGCACGGCCAGGCGATGACGGACCCGCACTTCCTCCGGCTGTCGGACGGCCTCAAGCAGGAGGAATGCATCCGCTGCCATGCGCCGGTGCCGCTCCGCGAGATGGACAACTGGGAGACGCCGATCGCACGCTCCGATCGGCGCGAGGACGCCGTGTCGTGCCTGTCCTGCCACCAGAGCGGCGGCAACGTCGCGGGGCCGCACGGCCTCTCCGGCCCGTGCCGTCCCGTGAAGGACCCGGCGCAGCAGGACGTCACGAAGGTGTGCTTCGCGTGCCACAACCAGCACAAGACCGGCGAGGAGTGGCTCGCCGGACCCTATGCGCCCGACGCGTCCGCTCCGCGCAAGGTGGAGGCCCGCACGTGCCTCGACTGCCACATGCCCACCGTGGAGCGGGCCCTCGTCCCGGGCGGCCCCGTGCGCACCGGCCGCCGCCACACCTGGCCGGGCGGCCATACCACGGCGCAGGTCGAGCGCGCGGCGAAGGTCGAGGTCGAGACCGCGGCCGTCGAGGGCGGCACGCGCGTGCGCGTCTTCGTCACCAACCTCGGCGCGGGCCACAACATCCCCACGGACGCGCGCCACCGGTCGTTCGACGTCTACGTGAAGGTGGTGGGCGCGGACGGCAAGGTCGTGCTCGATCCCCTCGATCCGGACCCGGCGAAGCAGGCGAAGGCCCAGCTGGCGAAGTACCGGCTCAACTACCGGAACTCCAACAAGGAGGACACGCAGATCCCGCCGCTCGCGCGGGTCTCGGGGCTCGGCGGGTGGCCGGGCTACGTGGACGTGCCCGTCGCCGCCGGCACGGGGGAGGCGTGGCTCGTCTACCGGATGACGCCCGAGGACGTGCTCTCGGCGGAGAGCCTCACCGACCACGCGCCCTTCCAGATGTACGTCGCGCGGCGCGTGGCCCGGGTCCCCTTCACGTTCGGCCGCTGATGGGGCGCCCTCGCCACCTTCCGTCCCGGCGCCGGGCTCGGCTCCTCCGGCTCCGGCGCGGCCTCCCGGTCCTCGTGGCGCTCGCCGTGGGGGGCGCGTGCGGCAGCGCCGCGGCGCGGATGCCGGTGGACGTGCCCCCGGGCGCGGCGCCGACCGCCGACGCCCTGGTGGAGGCGGACGTCGGACGCCTGCTCGGGCCGGACGTCGCGGCGTCGCGCGAGGCGCTCCGAGCCCTGGTCTCGCTGGACCCGGCGGGGGTGGCGGCGCTCTCCGCCCACGCCCGCCGCATCCCGAACGAGCGGGATCCCCGCTGGCTCGAGGCCCTCGACGCCCACGGGCTGCTCCCGGCCTTGACGCCGGAGCAACGGCTCGCCTGGGCGCTGTGGCAGGGCGCGGAGCCCGCGCCGGGCCGCGTGATGGCGGGGCAGTCGCGCCTCGTCGAGCTGGCGCGCACGAGTCCGTCGCTGCTGATCGCCAGGCTCGCGGCCGTCGGGTCCGGACGCGATGCCATCGCCATCGCCCTGGCCGACGCCGGCGGCGTCGAGGCGGTGCCGGCGCTGCTCGCGCTCTACCGCTCGCCC
>CAZJJQ010000220.1:1594-6552 GCA_964546345.1 uncultured Planctomycetales bacterium | reverse complement strand
GCTCCACGTGCCGTCCGCGCCCCCGCCCGGCACGCGCCCCGCCGCCGTGCCCGGCACGCCGTTCCCCGCCGTGCCGCCGGCTCCCGCGACGGTGCCGACGCCGTCGGACCATCCCTCCCCGCTGCGCCTCGCCCTCCTCGTGATGGCGTTCCTTGCGGCCGCGGTGGGCGTGGTGGTGCTGCTCACGAAGCTCGCCGGCTCGGGTCGCGGCGGCGCCGCCGACGATGAGGCGGCGCGCCTCCGCCTCCCGCCGCTGGTCGCGTCCGATCGCGACCAGGAGAGCGTCTCCGTCCAGCCGCTCACCGAGGAGGGCGGCGCCTTCGCCGACCTCGGCCGCGGCGGCGTGCTCCTCGTGTTCGCGAAGCCCGCCGGCGCGGCGGGCATCGACACGGCGCAGCTCGCGGTGGACCTCCACCGGCGCCTGCGCGACCGCGCCGGCCTGCGCGTCGTGCTCGTGGTGCCGAGCGAGGGCGTCCCCGACGCCACGGGGCCCGGCACGATGGGGGAGGCGCTGCGCCGCATCGGCGTCACGGGCGACCTCGCCGTCGTGATGGATCCCGCGGGCGACGACGGCGTCCCCGGTCGTTGGCGTCGCACGCACTGGCGGGTGGACGAGGACAACGCGGCGCTCCTGCTCGAGGAGGGCGTCGAGGTCCTCCGCGTGACCCCGCCGACGTTCTCGGCGCCGCTCACCCGTGCCCAGGTCGCGTGGCTCGGGCGTCGCGCCGGGCAGGACTACGCCGAGCGGAGCACCGGCGACCGTCCGCCGGCCCCGACCGCGCCGAAGGACGGCGGGTAGGCGCGGCGCGGAGTGGGGGGGCGGCGGGGGCCCCTCCTCTCCCCGCGGCGCGCCGGCGGTCGCCCGCGCCGCGCGCCGTCGGGTGCGTCAGGCGGCCTCGAACAGCGCCTGATGGAGGGCCGACACGGTCCGGTTCGCGTCGGCTTCCGCGACCACGACCTGGAGGTTCGTCTTGGTCGCACCGTAGGAGATGGCGCGTACGCCCACGCATGCGGCCGAGAGCGCGGCGAACACGCGCCCCGCCACGTCGGCCCCCGACGCGAGCCCCTCGCCCACGACCGCGACGAGCGCGCACGGGCCCTCCACGTCCACCTGCGCCACGGCCGCGATGTCGGCGACCGCCGCGTCGAGGCCCGTCGTGCGGTCCACGCTCACGGTGACCGACACCTCGCTCGTCGCGATCAGGTCGATCTCGACGTCGTGGCGACGGAAGGACTCGAAGACGCTCGACATGAAGCCCGACTGGCCCAGCATGCGGGCCGAGACGATGTTGACGAGCCGGATGCCGCGCTTGCTCGCGATGCTCGTGACCGGCGAGGCGCCGGGCGGTCGGTGCGCGACGATGACCGTGCCCGGCGCCTTCGGGTCGAACGTGTTCAGGATCCGGACGGGGATGCCGCCCTCGAGGGCCGGATGGATCGTCGCGGGGTGGATGACCTTCGCGCCGTAGTAGGCGAGCTCGCTGGCCTCGGCGTAGGAGATCTGCTCCACGGGCCGCGCGCCGGGGACGATGCGCGGGTCGGCGGTCAGGACGCCGTCCACGTCCTTCCAGATCTCGACCTCCTCGGCGCCGACGGCCCGTCCGACGATCGTCGCGGTGTAGTCCGAGCCGGAGCGCCCGAGCGTCGTCACGTTCCCGTCGCGGTCGCGGCCGATGAAGCCCGTCACGACGGGGACGCCCTTCACGGCCGCGAGGCTCCTCCGCAGGTTCTCGTAGGCCTCGGGCAGCGGCGCGGCGCGCGTGTACTTGCCGTCGGTGACCAGGCCCGCCTCGTCGGCCTGGACGGCCGTGGCCGGGATCCTCCGCCGGCGCAGCATGGCGGCGACCACCTTCACGCACATCCGCTCGCCGAACGCGGCCACGTGGTCGAGGCTGCGCGGCGTGAGCTCGCGGAGGAGGGAGAGCCCCTGGAACAGCTCGCCGAGCCGCGCGAGATCGTCCTCGATGAGCGACAGGGGCAGCGCCAGGGCCTCGATCACCTCCCGCTCGCGCCGGGCCACGGGGCCGACGTCGGGGCGCCCGAGCGACGCGGCCTTCGCGCCCTCGAGGAGCAGGTCGGTCACGCCGCTGTGCGCGGAGCAGACGAGGATCGGCTTGCGGGGCAGGCGCCCTCGGACGAGCCGGACCATCGTGTCGATGCGCGGCGCGTCCCCGAGCGACGTGCCGCCGAACTTCATCACCAGCATGGGCGGGCCTCGTGCGGGAAGGGCGCCACGGTAGCGCCGCCCCGCCGAGGGGCGATGCGATTCCCCCGGGGTGGCTCCCCTCCGCCCCCGCGCCCCCCACCTCCCTGCCCCCTTCCTCCCGGGGCGCCACGCGGGGTCGTCGCCAAGGCGCCCGCCCGTCGCGGGAGGGCTACAATCCGCGATCCCACAGCCTCCGGGCACCCCTCTCGGCCACGGGATCCCCATGCAGCACGGACGATCCGACCTGATCCACGACTGGAACGACGGCACCGGCCTGCCCTACGGCCGCACGCGGCCCCTCGTCAACGACGAGACCCTGCGGGACGGGCTCCAGAGCCCCTCCGTGCGGCACCCCACGGCCGACGAGATGGTCGAGATCCTGCACACGGTCGAGGGCGCGGGCATCGACGCCCTCAACATCGGGCTCCCGGGCGCGGGACCGCACGTGGTCGCCACGGCCAAGCGGCTGGCCGAGGAGATCCGCGACGGGCGGATGCGCGTCAAGCCCAACTGCGCGGCGCGGACCGTGGTCCAGGACATCGAGCCGATCCGGCGCATCACGGAGGAGACCGGCGTCCCCATCGAGGTCGCGATGTTCATCGGGTCGAGCCCGATCCGCCTCGAGGTGGAGGGGTGGAACGTGGACCACCTCCTCAAGGTGAGCGAGACGGCGCTCCGGTACGCGGCCGACCACCGGCTGCCGGTGATGTACGTCACGGAGGACACGACGCGCGCCGACCCCGACACCGTGCGCCGCCTCTACGGCCTCGCGCTCGACATGGGGGCGCAGCGGCTCGTCGTGTGCGACACCTGCGGCCATGCGACGCCCGACGGCGCGCGGCGGCTGGTCGCCTTCGTGCGCCAGGTGGCGCGCGAGCACGGGAAGCCGGACGTGCAGATCGACTGGCACGGCCACAACGACCGCGGCCTGTCCGTGATCAACTCGATCGCCGCGTACGAGGGCGGGGCCGACCGGCTGCACGCGTCGGCGCTCGGCATCGGCGAGCGCGCGGGCAACTGCCCGATGGACCAGCTGCTGGTGAACCTGAAGCTCCTCGGCTGGTGGCCGGAGGACCGTCCGCTGACGGGCCTCAAGGAGTACGTGAGCAAGGTGAGCGCGCACTGCCGCGTGCCCGTGCCCTTCAACTACCCGGTCGTGGGCCACGACGCGTTCGAGACGGGCACGGGCGTGCACGCCGCGGCCGTGATCAAGGCGCTCAAGCGCGGGGACCGCTGGCTGGCGAACCGCGTCTACTCGGGCGTGCCGGCCGACGACTTCGGGTACGAGCAGCGCATCGCGGTCGGCCCGATGTCGGGCAAGAGCAACGTCGTGTGGTGGCTCGAGCGCCACGGCTTCGTCGCCGACGACGCGCGGGTCACGCGGCTGTTCAACGCCGCGAAGGCGAGCGACCGCGTCCTGACCGAGGGCGAGCTCGCCGAGCTCGCCACGGCGGACGCCTAGGAGCGCGAGCTGCCCGTGCCCGACCTCTGGATCGAGACCCGCCGCGAGGGCGACGTCGCGTTCGTGACGCTCGGGGGCGAGGCGCGCCTCGAGCTGTGCGAGACCCTGCGCGGCAGGGCCGGCGCCCTCCTCGAGGGGGGGGCGAGGTACCTGATCGTGGACGTGGGGGAGCTGACCTTCGTGGACAGCGCGAGCACCGGCGTCCTGCTCGAGATGCGCCGCAACGCCGTGGCGAAGGGCGGGGAGCTGGCGTTCGTCGGCGCCTCCGAGCGGTTCCGCCGCCGCCTGGGCGACATGGGGCTCGGCGACCAGTTCACCTTCGCCGGGAGCGAACGGGACGCGGTGGCCGCCCTCGGCCTCGGCCGGAGGGGGCCTACTCCTCCTCCGTCGGGCCCGCGGCCCGCTTCGCGAGGGTGACGGTGCCGCCGGGGCCCGCTCGGCGGACGTCCGGCGACGGCGTAGGCTCTCCGCCGCGGACCCGCCGTATCATGGGGGCGTGGTCACTCCCGACGTCCTGGAGGTCGTCCGTCGTGCGTTTGCCGCCTCGTCGGTGGGCGCCGTGGCGGCGTACGTGTTCGGGAGCGTCGCGCGAGGGGACGCCGGGCCGGAGAGCGACCTCGATGTGGCGGTGATCCTCGGAGCCGACCCCGGGCGCGCCCTGCCGAGCGAAGCCCTCCTCGATCTCGTCGCTGCGCTCGAGCGGACCACGGGGCGCCGGGTGGACCTCGCGGTGCTCGATGCCGCCTCGCCGGACCTCATCCACCGCGTCCTCCGTGACGGCATCCTCGTCCATGAACGCGACGTCGCGGCGAGGGTCGCGTTCGAGGTGGACGCGCGCAACGCCTACTTCGACGTTCTGCCCATCCTCCGCGCCTACCGCCGCGCCGCGATCCGTTCCGCATGAGGGACGACGATCTGCTGGAAAAGCGCCTGGCCTACGTCGTCGATGCGGTCGAGCGGTTGCGGCTGCATGCCCGTCCGGACCGCCTTCCCGAGGACCCGGTTCAGCTGGGATTCGTCGAGCATACGCTCCAGACGGCCATCCAGGCGATGATCGACATCGCCTCCTCGATCGTGTCGAGCCTGCACCTCGGCGAGCCACGGACGAATGCCGAGCTCTTCGACCGCTTGGCTTCCGCGGGATGGATTCCGCCTGGGCGCGTCGAGGTGTACCGGCGGATCGTGGGCTTCCGCAACGTCCTCGTCCATCGCTACGTGGAGGTGGACCCCGCGGTGGTCCGTTCGGTCCTCGACCGGCACGTGGGGGACCTCCTCGCCTTCGTGCGCGAG
>CAZJJQ010000220.1:0-1494 GCA_964546345.1 uncultured Planctomycetales bacterium | reverse complement strand
CCGACCTTCTCGTCCTCGTAGCCGTCGGCCGTCACGCGGACCTCGACCTCGCCGAGCGGCAGCTCGACCTCGGCGCCGTTCGCACCCTGGGTGACGCTCACGTCGTCGCCGGAGCGGTCCTCGCCCGCCCCGGTCAGGGTGCGGATCGTGAGGCGAGGCAGGGGCTTGCCGTCCGGTCCGAGCACCTTCACCACGAGACGGCCCAGGCGCTTCAGCTCGACGCGCACCTCCTTCGCCCCAAGGGCCACGTCCGGGACCGAGGTGCTCGAGAATCCGCCCGCCACCGCCCTCACGCTCACGGCCGTCTTCGACTTGACCGCCGTCAGCCGGAAGCGGCCCGCCGCGTCCGTCACGGCCTCGGCCACCTGACCGGGGCCGCGCACCCACGCGTCCACCTCCGCCTTCGGGACGGGTTTGCCGTCCTGATCGACGACGAAGCCCTCGATCACGGCGGTCGCCGTCTCCACCTGGATCACGACCCCGCCCTTCTCCTTGCCCGCCTCGAGCCCCGTCACGTTCACCGACTTCGGGAAGTGCCTGGGCCCATTCGCGTGGATCGTCACGTCCTCGGGCTTGAGGAAGCCCACCGTGAAGCGGCCGAGCGCGTCCGACACCGTGGGATCGCCCTGACCGAGGATCGCCGTGAAGAACGCGAACCCCTGGAACTCCGACGAGATCGCGAACGGGTTCACCGGTCCGGTCACGTCCACGCCGGCCACCGGCTTTCCGGCCCCGTCCACCACCGTGCCGGTGATCCAGGCCCCGTCCTCGAGCCACGCTTCGAGGTGGTCGTGGCCGCCGCCCGCCTCGGCCTCGAGGCCCGGCAGGTCGAGCACCTGGAAGTGCGGGTGGATGAGCCTCAGGGTGAACTTGCGACCCGGGTCGAGGCCGTCCACCTCGAAGGTGCCGTCGGCCTTCGAGACGCCCTCCCCGCCGTAGCTGCCGAACGAGAAGCGGAACCCGCCGCCCGACTCCTCCGAGTAGCGGAAGGCGATCACCTTCACCTTGTCCACGGGATGCTCGCGCAGGTCCTTCACCACCCCGGCGAAACGCACACCCGGCAGGAGCTGGGCGTCGGCGCCGACCACACCGGTCGTCGGCACCGACACGCGCTGCGTCACCGCGATGAAGCCCTTCGCGCTGACGCGCACGGTGGCGGGGCCGCTCGGGACCCCGCGCACCGCGAAGTTTCCCTTCGCATCCGAGGTCGCGCTCCAGGTGCCCTTCGGCTTCTCGCGCACGACCTCGATCTGCGCCTTCGGGAAGGGCTTCCCCTCCGCGTCGGTGACGGTCCCGCTGATCCACCCACCGGCCGCGGGCGGGGGCGCCGGCGGCTTGCCCGCGGGCGGGCCCCCCGCGTGGGCGCGCGGGACATCCTGGGCCGCTGCGAGCACGTGGGCGAGGAGCGCTCCATCGATCCCGAGGCCCTTCGACGGTGACCGACGGCGTGCGATGTGCCTGGCCCCCCCAGCACGAGGACGTCCGACGCTCGAT
>CAZJJQ010000219.1:0-6562 GCA_964546345.1 uncultured Planctomycetales bacterium | reverse complement strand
CCGACGAGGCCATCGCGCCCCAGGTCCGCACGCTGGCCGGCCGCCTCTGGCTCACCTACGTGCTGCTCACCGCGGCGGAGGTGGGCCTGCTCGTCGCGTACGGCATGCCCGCCTTCGACGCCGTGTGCAACGCGATGGCGACCCTCTCGGCCGGGGGCTTCTCGCCCAACCCCTCCTCGATCGCGGGCTACGCGAACCCCGCATGCGAGTGGATCGTCGGCGTCTTCATGCTGCTCGCCGGCATGAACTTCGCGCTCCAGTGGCGCGCGATCACCGGACGGCCGGGCGCCCTCTGGCGCGACGTCGAGACCCGCGTCTACGTCGTCGCCGCGGCGCTCGGCACGCTCCTCATCGCCGTCCTCCTCGCGCGCGGGTTGCCCGCGGCCTCCCACCTGCGCCTCTCCTTCTTCCAGACCGCGAGCGTGATGTC
This sequence comes from uncultured Planctomycetales bacterium, assembly GCA_964546345.1. GTDB lineage: Bacteria > Planctomycetota > PLA2 > PLA2 > JAEUHO01 > JAYTCP01. Next base: position 6,132 of record CAZJJQ010000219.1, on the reverse strand, counting down.
GGCCACCGGCTTCGCGAGCGCCGACTACGACCTCTGGGTGGACGGCGCGCGCGCCCTGCTCGTGGGCCTCATGCTGTTCGGAGGGTGCGCGGGCTCGGCCGCCGGCGGGCCGAAGGTGGTGCGCTGGGTCGTGGTGGGGCAGCACTGCCGCCGCGAGATGACCCGCGTGCTGCACCCGACCGCGATCCTCCCGGTGCGCGTCGGCCGCACGGTCGTCTCCGACGACGTGCTGCGCTCCGTCGTGACCTTCGTGGTGGTCTACGTGGCCACGTGGTTCACGATCTCGGTGGCCCTCGTCGTCGCGGGGCTCGACCTCGTGACCGCCCCCACCGCGACGCTCGCCTGCCTGGCGAACTGCGGGCCGGGGCTCGCCAAGGCGGGCCCCATGGCCAGCTACGCGGGCTTCCCCGATCCCGCGAAGGCGATCCTCGTCTTCACCATGTGGATCGGCCGCCTCGAGGTGGTGACCGTGCTCGCCCTGCTGCGCCCCGAGGTGGTCCGCAGCCTGCGGTGGCGCGGACGGTTCCGGGCCAGCCGCGCGGACGCCCGTCCGGTCCCGGCGCCCCCTCGACGCGCGTAGCCGGGGTCGGGGCCCGGCATCGTCATCGGCGCGGCGGCCCTCGGCTCGACGCGGGCGGGGAGCGGGAGGGGCCGGCCCCCCGCGCCCCCCCCTTCCACGTCGTGGCGCGACTACGAGGCCTTGCTCGGCTCGGTGACGGAGATGCCCTTCGCCGCCTCGGCGGCCTGGATCTCCTCGAGCAGGCGGGCGGTCGGCAGCGGGTCGCTGCCCTCGGTCACGTTCTTGCCCTTCTTGGCGTGCGCCGCGTTGAAGGCCGTCCAGCTCGAGTAGGCGGCGGGCAGCTCGTGATCCGGCCAGATGGCGTTCACGGGGCAGGCGGGCACGCACGCCTCGCAGTCGATGCAGGCCTCGGGGTCGATGACGAGCATCTTGTGGGGGGTGGTGATCTCCCAGAAGCAGCTCACCGGGCACTCGACCGCGCAGTAGGTGTAGCGGCAGTCTACGCAGCGTTCCGTGACGACGTGGGGCATGACTCGCGAGTCTCCGGGGCGACACCCGCCCGGGTGCCGAAGTCCGGGAGGGATACCACCTCGGAGGCTCCCAAGGAAGCGCCGACGCACCGGGGTGGAGACAACCGACCGATGGGCGCCGCAAGGCCCCCATTTGGTCGGATTCTTCGGTCGTATCGGTCGCTTATTGCCTGGATCGCCTTGACGAACCGCCCGAAGCGTCCTACCATCCCTTCGTCATGACCAAGCCCCTCGCGCTTCCCGACATGCTCCGGCTGTCCGAGGCCGCCCGGCTCCTCGCCGTGGGCGACACCACCCTCAAGCGCTGGACCGAGGAGGGCCGGATCGCCTGCGACCGGACCCTGGGGGGCCACCGGCGCTTCCGCCGGGACGACGTCCTCCGCCTGCGCGCCCAGCTGACCGGCGAGGTGACGCCGACCGCCGCACCCCGCCCGGACGACGCCGACAGCCGCACCTGGCTCGACGCCCCCGGCGACCCCACGGAGCCGACGGCGCTCCTCAGCCGGCTGCTCCTCCTCCGATCCCAGTCCCGGGACTGGGCGGAGGCTGGCGACAAGCTCTGCTCGGGCCTTCTATCCGAGATCGGAGAACGCTGGACGGCCGGGAAGATGACCTGCGCCCAGGAGCACGCGATGACGCGCTCCGTCGAGGTCTCCCTCGCCCGGATCAGCCACCAGTTCCCGGTGGCGCCGGGCGCCCCCGTCGTGGTGCTCGCCTGCCCTTCGGGCGAGCGGCACACGTTGGGGCTGACCCTGGTCGAGACCGTGCTGCGCGAACGGGGCGTGCGCGTGCACTTCCTGGGCGGCGACGTCCCCGCGGGGGACCTCGTCGAGGCCATTCACAGGCTCAAGCCCGCCGCCGTGGGCCTGTCCGCGTCGAGCTGCCCCCGGCCTTCCGTGGACCTCGCCGAGCCGGCGCGGGCGGCCGCCGCGGCGTGCCAGGAGATCCGGGCGCGGCTCTTCCTCGGCGGGAGCGCCGCCTGGCCCCCCACCCGCGGAGCGCAGCGGGTTCTCACCCTGATCGACCTCGTGCAGACCCTCGAGCCCCTGCTCCCCAAGCCGATCGTCGCCTGACGCCCGGACCCCCGCCGCTTCCCTCGGGAGAGACCGCGCCATGACCCAGCCCGCCCCGAAGAGCCTCGAGATCGCCGTCACCGGCGCGAGCGGCTTCGTCGGCTCCGCCCTGCTCTCGCACCTCCTCGAACGCAAGCACCGGGTCCGCGCGCTCTCCCGCACGGCGAGAGGCGCCGGCGGCGGAGTGCGCTGGATCGCCTACGACCCCATGGACCCGGCGTCCCTCGCGAAGGCCATCGACGGGGTGGACGTCGTGATCCACCTCGCCGGGGACGGCGTCTTCGACGGACGCTGGACCGCGGCCAAGATGGAGCGGATCCGTTCGAGCCGCGTCGAGGCCACGCGGGCGCTCGTCGCGGCGATCGGCGGCCTGCAGAAGCGGCCGTCGGCGCTGATCTCGGGCTCCGCGGTCGGCTACTACGGGCCGCGCCCGTGGGAGGAGGAGCTCGGCGAGAGCTCCGCCCCCGGCAACGACTTCCTCGCCCAGGTCTGCCGGGGGTGGGAGGACGAGGCCCGGATGGCCGAGGGCCACGGCGTGCGCGTGGCCCTGGCGCGCATCGGCATCGTGATCGGCCGGGGCGGCGGGGCGCTCGCGAAGATGGTTCCCCCGTTCCGGATGTTCGTGGGCGGCCCCATCGGCTTCGGCAGGCAGGCGTTCCCGTGGGTCCACCTCGCCGACGTCGTCGGGCTCCTGACGGCGATGGCCGAGGACGACGGGTACCGCGGTCCGGTGAACGTCGTGGCCCCGACGTGCGTCACGAACAAGCAGTTCAGCAAGGCCCTCGGCCGCGCCCTCCACCGCCCGGCGCTGTTGCCCACGCCCGGCCTCGCGCTGCGCGTGGGACTGGGCAAGGTGGCGGGGATCCTCACCACCGGACAACGCGTCGTCCCCGGGGTCGCGAGCCGTCGCGGGTACACCTGGCGCTTCCCGACGGTGGACGCGGCGGTGGCCGAGGCCGTCAGCGAGCCGGCCGCGGCCGGCGAGCCCCCACCCGCCGGTCCCCGACCGGGGAGACGCGTCTACGTCCTCGAGAAGGAGCAGTTCGTCCCGCTCCCTCTCGCGACCGCGTGGCTCTTCTTCTCCGACGCGCGCAACCTCGCGCGCATCACGCCGCCGTGGATGGGATTCGTCGTCCGCTCCGAAGGCCCCCTCGAGATGGCTGCGGGCACGACGATCGACTACCGCATCCGCGTGCTGAAGCTGCCGATGCGATGGAGGTCGCTCATCTCCGTGTGGGAGCCGGGCCACCGATTCGCCGACGTGATGCTCCGGGGACCCTACCGGTCGTGGCACCACGTCCACACGTTCCACGAGCGGGACGGGGGAACCCTGATCCGCGACCGGATCGAGTACAGCCTCCCGATGGGGCCGCTGGGCCGGCTCGCCCACGCCCTCTTCGTGCGCCGCCAGCTCGAGGGGATCTTCGCCTACCGGCGCGAGGCCATCCACCGCATCCTGTCGGGCGAGGCGCTCTGCCTGCCCGCGACGCACCCGGCGGCCCCCCGCACCGCGACGAGCTGATCGCCGTCCCCCGACGCGACGGGCCCGGCGATGGGGATCGCCGGGCCCGTCGGAGCAGCGCCGCAGGGGGCGTCAGTCGGCCGAGGGAGCCGAGCCGAACCCGGGCCGCATCGCCGGCGCGGCGCGCACCGGAGCCCCGCCGCGCGAGCCGCACGGGCCGCACGGAGCGCACGGCGTCGGGCAGTCGGTCCGACGACGCCACTCGTAGTGCCCCTCCTGGAAGAGCTCGCGGTCGGTGACCACCCGGTAGTCGCCGGGGCGGTAGACCGACTTCTTCTCGCAGGTGGTGACCGTCTTGGCGACGATCTCGTACTCCGGCGGCTTGAAGGCGCAGTAGGCCACGCCGCCCTCGGTGACGGTCTTGTCGCAGAGCTTGTAGGTCGGCGGCGTCTTGACGTGCTTGAAGCACTTCTCGTCGCCGCAGCCGCACTCGACGGGCTGCCAGGTGTCGCAGCCGGGGGAGGTCTGGACGAGCACCTCCTCGGTCGTGCAGCGGCACGGGGTGCGCTTCGGGGTGTAGCAGGCCGGCTTCACGCGCTCTTCGAACACGACCTGCTTCACCGGGACCGTGACGACGTCACAGCCCGGCGCGCGGCACTGGGCCACCCGCTGCACGTCCCGGTAGACCGGGGGGACGTACACGAGGCAGTACGCGGAGTTCGGGTCCGGGTTGATCGGATAGGCCGGAGTCGCCGCCCCCCGCCGACCGCTGGAGCAGCCGGTGGAGACGAGACCCGCCACGAGCGCCGCGAACGCAGCCCAACGCCGAATCGCCATGCAGACCTCCTTGCCGAAGGCGCACTTGCTACCACATCGGCTCCGGAAGAGCCAGGGGGGACCCCGGGAGCCCGCCGGGAGCCGGCCCCCGTCGGGAAGGGGGGGGCGCCGGGGGGGGAGGCCCTACGACAGGTGGTTCGCCAGGACGTCCACCGCGGCGGGCACGATCCGGTCCCAGTCGCCCGCCGGGGTCTTCGTGACGGTCAGGAAGTCGCGCAGCCCGAAGAGGGACGCGACCCCGGGGATCGCGAAGAGCCGCTCCGCCCACGGCGTGCCGGCCGCGGCGGCGGCCCCGGAGAAGGCGCGCGGCCTGTCGCCGAGCACGGGGGCGGAGAGCGCGAAACGGACGGCGTTCGGGTTCGGGGTGGGCTCGGGACGCACGTCGAGGGACATGGGGCGCTCCTCCGGGAAGGTCCGGCAGGGGGAGCGTACACCGCGCCCGTTCGGGGCGTATGCTGGGGGCGCTTCCATGCATCCGACCGACGCCGACGCTTCCCGCACGGGCGCGCGAGACGGGCGGGGTGCCGCCACGGGCGCCCCCCCCTCGCGGTCCACGACCCTCTCCATCGAGGAGATCTTCACCGTCCGCGAGGCGGGGCTCGTCCGACGCATGCTGGCGTTCGCCCGGTCGGACGGGATCGGGCCCTTCCGGGACGACATCGAACGGGCCATCGAGACGGGACTCGTGGGGCTCGGGAACATCGCGGAGGCGATCAACTCCTACCCCAACCTCCGGGAGAAGCGGACCCTCGGCGGCAAGGAACGGAGCATGCAGACCCTCGTGGAGGGGCTCGTCAAGGGCGGCGAGCACGCCTTCGAGTGGAACCTGCCCACGAAGTCGGTGCTGTCCCGCGCGTTCGGCCTCGCGAAGGTGAATTTCCTGACGTCGCTGCGTTACGTGGTCGAGGCCTGCCAGGCCGACGAGGTGCCCTCGCTGCTCGAGGAGATCTCCGCGGGCATCGAGGAGGCCGTCTACACGCGGCTGGCGGAGGAGCTCATCGGCTCCCTCATCACGTCCCCCGCCACGGACGCCGAGCTCAAGCGCCTCGCGGCGCACCGCCTGGTGGACCTGTGGGAAGGACGCCTCTCGCTGACGATGGACGCGCTCGCCCCCATGCTCCGCACGGCGTGGCACGCGCGCGTGCGCGCGGTCCGGGTGTTCGGCACCCTGCTCGGGACCGCGGAGATCCTGCAGCTGCTCTTCGCCGACTGCGACAGCCACTTCGTGGAGTGGTTCTCGCGGCGCGAGGTGACGGCGGAGGAGCAGCAGGCGTTCGAGGAGTTCCTCTTCGACATCCCGTTCGAGAGCCTCCAGAAGGTGCGCTATCGCATGCTCGAGGACGGCCTGGCGGTCGTGGACCGCGCCAAGGTCGAGGAGTACGTGGGGCTGCCGCCCGGTGCGCTCCGGCCCACGGTGGGCGACCCGAAGGAGCTCTACGTGTCGTTCCGCCGTCGCCGCGTGCGCAGCCAGTACCGCGCCGCCACCGGCGCCCCGGGCCCGCGCCGCACGGCCGAGGGCTACCTGATGGAGGCGATCCTCCGCCATCAGCTGCCCGGCGCCGACGGCACCCCCTCCCCGACCGCCACCTGCTGACGGCCACGCCAGGCCCCTGGCGTCCCGCCGACGGCCCTGGTAGCACGTCGCCCCGGTCCCTCCCCCGGAGCGCCCCATGCGACGGCTTCCGATCCTGGCCAGCGCCCTCGTCGCCC